>CAURES010000053.1:0-11295 GCA_963523725.1 uncultured Streptococcus sp. | reverse complement strand
CCTGACACAAGTCATAACATTCCACATCATTGTCAAACAAGACTTCAATATGCTCACTAATGAAGCTGATTGGAACAAAAATATAATGGTCTGGATGTTCTTTCTGTTCTCTGAGATACTCCAAAACATCTGGCTTAATCCATGGAATCCCGATATCACTTTCACTCTGCCAAGTGTTAGTATATTGCTCTGAACTCAAGCCCAGTTTTTCAGCGACTAACTTGCTATTTTCAAAAATTTGGTCAATATAAGGATCACCAAAATCCAAGGCAAAAATAGGTACACTATGGGCAGAAAAGATGACTTTAAAGCTATCTTGCTTCACTTCATCTTTTAAAATCTTAGCAATTTCATCTGCCCAATAGTTTAAGAGCGCTTCTTCCTGATACCAGTCCTTAATGACCAAAAATTGAATTTGCTTGCTTTCTAAAAATTTCTCATAACCCATGACAGAGTAAAAAGAATAATGAGGCTCCAAAATCAAGCAAATACACTGTTCAATGCCGTCTGATTCCATCTGACCAATCACATCTGGGATAAAGGGACTGGAAAACTTATTGGCAAAATAGACACTATATTCATTTCCTAGCCTAGCTTCTACCAAGGCAACCTCTTCACGGGTAATTTTTTGCAGAGGCGTGCCTCCAATTCGTACATAATTATCATAGAGAGTTTGAATCTCATGGTCTTGAGGTCTCACTCCACGACGAATATTTGTGAAAAAATCAGCTACACCTTCAAAGGTAATCTCTTCTGGTGAACCGAAAGTCATCATTAAAATTGCTTTTTTCATAATCGCTTCCTTGTGATGTTTTTATCAAGTTTATTCTATCATTTATCCATTAATAAGTAAACGCCAACATAGCGAATTTCCCTAACTTATGTCTTTTGTTTTTCTCTTCTTTCTATGATACAATGGAAAAAATAAATTCAAAAGGAGTTTTTTATGACTTATCCAAATCTCTTGGACCGCTTCTTAACCTACGTTAAGGTCAACACGCGCTCTGATGAACACTCTACTACTACTCCAAGTACACAGAGTCAGGTTGACTTTGCAACCAATGTTCTTATCCCTGAAATGAAACGTGTTGGACTGCAAAACGTCTACTACCTTCCAAATGGTTTTGCGATTGGTACCTTGCCAGCCAATGATCCATCTTTAACGCATAAGATTGGCTTTATCTCCCACATGGATACTGCTGACTTTAATGCCGAAGGAGTTAATCCCCAGGTAATTGAAAACTACGATGGTGGTGTGATTGAACTAGGAAATTCTGGTTTTAAACTAGATCCAGCCGACTTCAAGAATCTTGAAAAATATCCAGGACAAACGCTCATCACAACCGATGGAACAACCTTGCTAGGGGCTGATGACAAGTCTGGTATTGCTGAAATTATGACTGCTATTGAATATCTAACTGCTCACCCTGAAATCAAACACTGTGAGATTCGTGTTGGTTTTGGTCCAGATGAGGAAATCGGTGTTGGTGCTAATAAATTTGATGCAGATGATTTTGATGTGGATTTTGCCTACACTGTTGATGGTGGTCCACTGGGCGAACTTCAGTACGAGACCTTCTCAGCAGCTGGGGCTGAAGTGCATTTCCAAGGACGTAATGTCCACCCTGGTACTGCCAAAGGGCAAATGGTCAACGCCCTCCAGCTAGCAATTGATTTTCATAATCAACTTCCAGAGAATGACCGACCTGAGTTAACTGATGGCTACCAAGGTTTCTATCATCTTATGGATGTGACAGGTAGTGTCGAAGAGGCGCGTGCAAGCTACATCATTCGTGATTTTGAAAAAGATGCCTTTGAAGCGCGTAAAGCATCTATGCAGTCTATCGCTGATAAGATGAATCAAGAACTTGGTAGCGACCGTGTCACCCTAAACTTGACAGACCAGTACTACAATATGAAAGAAGTCATTGAAAAAGATATGACTCCAATTACCATTGCTAAAGCCGTTATGGAAGATCTGGGAATCACTCCTATTATCGAACCAATCCGTGGAGGGACAGACGGCTCTAAGATTTCCTTTATGGGAATCCCAACCCCTAATATCTTTGCTGGTGGCGAGAATATGCACGGTCGTTTTGAATACGTCAGCCTTCAGACCATGGAACGTGCAGTTGATACCATCATTGGTATCGTAGCTTATAAAGACTAAAAATAGACTGGGCAAAAACTCAATTTTAAGAGAAAATGAAGTAAATCTTCACACAATAAAACGCATAGTATCAAGTTTTTTCTGTACTGATACTGTGCGTTTTTTGATTATAAATGCGAATTATTTAGTAGCACTTCTCTTTATTGATGAACTGCTTGAGCTGCTGTGATAAGAGTCAACTTGTACACATCATCTGCATTACATCCACGAGAAAGGTCGTTAACTGGTTTGTTCAAACCTTGCAAAACAGGTCCTACAGCTGCAAATCCACCAAGACGTTCAGCCATCTTGTATCCGATATTTCCTGCCTCGATACCTGGGAAGATGAAGACATTTGCTTGACCAGCTACCGTACTTCCAGGAGCTTTCAGAGCTGCAGTTTCTGGAACAAAGGCCGCATCAAATTGCAACTCACCATCGATTTCAAGGTCAGGACGCAAGTCGTGAGCAATTTTAGTGGCTTCTACAACCTTATCGACGCTCTCACCAAACCCTGAACCTTTAGTAGAATAGCTCAGCATGGCAATTTTAGGCTCGATTCCAAACATCTTAGCTGTGATTGCTGAGTTGATGGCAATTTCAGCCAAGGCTTCTGCATCTGGATTGATATTAATGGCACAGTCTCCAAATAGGTAACGTTCCGTACCACGAACCATGAGGAAGGCACCTGAAGTACGCGTTACATTTGGACGAGTTTTGATAATTTGAAGGGCTGGACGAACTGTTGAAGCAGTTGAGTGAATCGCACCTGATACCATTCCATCAACCAAGCCCAGGTAAACCAACATAACACCAAAGTAATTGACATCTTCAACCAAAACCTTGCGTGCATCTTCTTCAGACATTTTGCCCTTGCGACGCTCCACTAGAGCAGCAACCATTTCTTCAAATTGAGGATAATGTTGAGGGTCAATGACTTCATAACCATCCATGATCCCTTCAATTTCAAGATAAATTTTAATTTTTTCAGGATTTCCAAGCAAAACAGGAATCACTTCTGTTTCTTTTACCAAGCGTTTAGTCGCTTGAAGAATACGTGGCTCTTCCCCTTCAGGGAGAACGATACGAGCATTTTTACCAACCAGGTTGGCTTTGAGACTTTCAAAAACTTCCATGAGTTTTCTCCTTTAAAATAATAATTATACTCTGAAACAGTTTTTATAGAGTATTAGTTGATAACTGGGTAATAAGGTTGCTAAAATCATCCGGCAAGGGACTTTCTAACTGCAAGTCTTGCTCTAAAAATGGATGATAAAAGGATAGGTAGTGGCAATGTAGGGCCTGACGTTGAATGCCATCGTCCAGACTACCACCATACAAGTCATCTCCCAACAAAGGAAAACCAATATGAGAAAAATGGACTCGGATTTGGTGAGTACGTCCAGTATGCAGGCGAATGTCTACCAAATGAATATTCCCATAAGATGCTACAATCTTATATGATGTATGGGCATACTTTCCACCTTTAGCCACCCGTCTAGTGATAATAGAGTTTTCATCACGCGCAATCGGAGCAATAATTTCCCCCTCTGACTCCAAATATCCATCTCCTTTAACGAGGGCAAAGTAGCGTTTTTCAATGGACTTTTTCTGCAACTGCTTGTCTAATCGTGCATGGGCATAGCCGTGCTTGGCAAAGAGCATCAAGCCAGAAGTGTCCCTATCAAGTCTGGTTACAATGTGAACCTGCTGATTTTCATAGTCTTGCTTGACGTAGTAACCCTTGATAAAATTAGCGATTGTATTGGAGTGATTGACACTAGGAATAGAAGCCACTCCATAGGGTTTATTCAAGACTAGAAAATGGTCATCCTCATAGAGAATATCCAGAGGGCGCTCAATAGCTTCCAGAGTTTCAAAGCCTTCCTCGGCGGGAATATCGATGATAACTCGGTCCCCAATATCCAATAGATAAGTTGCATTTTGAGGTTGGTCATTGACCAGAATAGCTCCACCTCGAAACTTAATCTTGGCCAGAAGTCCCTTAGAAACCTCATGCTTTTTCAAAAAGGTCTTAACCTTGACATGCTCATCTGCGATAAATTCAAACCTCATTCGTCCACCTCGCCAATAAAAGCATCCTTAACGCGATTCCAGAAACTGGTATGGCTAGGTGAGGCAACAAAGTGAATCTTATGATGGTCGATTTGATACTCAATTCGCTCAATATTGCGGAAGGAATACACGCTATTGTCAACCGAAATAGTATGGTAATCGTTTCTCGTCGGGATAAGTTCAATCTTATCCTTCTTAGGAACAATAATGGACGAACCTAGCGTACGATAAACACGATTGTTAAGACTGGCAATTTCCGTCAACTGAAGAGCTTCAATGGTAGGGTGCAAAACAGCTCCACCAAGCGACTTGTTATAGGCTGTACTACCAGTCGGGGTCGAAACTGTCACCCCGTCTCCACGAAAACGTTCAAAGGGAACTCCATTAATCACAATATCTGCTACCATGGTTCGATCCGACCTGCGGATACTAGCTTCATTTAGTGCTCTGAAAATCTTGACCTCTCCATTTCCAAGAAAAACCTTCACATTTAGAACAGGGTAAGAGACTCTTGCTCCAGTGTCTAGCTGCAAATTAGTCACTAGCTTATCCAACTCAAAATCACGGTAGTCCGTATAGAAGCCCAAATGTCCAGTGTGAACACCAATGAAGCGGACCTTGTCAAGCTGGTTTTCGTACTTATGAAAGGCCGACAAGAGCATGCCATCCCCACCAATGGAAATGACAATGTCCGGATTGGTATCATTGAGTATAAACTGATTTCTCTTCAAACGATCTCGCAATTCATACAAAACCCTTTGACTTTGCGATTTTCTATTAGCTATCAGATCAATTCGTTTACCTGTATTCTTCATCTGTATCGTCACTGTTTCCTACACCGTCATTTAATTTTCTACTCAAAGGATCAAAAAGTGCCTGGGCTTCTTGGATATCATCACGAATTTTACCCATTTCTTCATCCAACTGATGGGCAATTTTGGCAGTAATTTCCAGTCTCTTTTTAATTTCCTCTGGGAAATCCCCTTGGTACTTGTAGTTGAGAGAATGTTCTATCGTTGCCCAGAAATTCATGGCCAAGGTACGAATTTGAATTTCCGCCAAAATGTTCTTGGCTCCATTGATGGTATCAACCGTATATTCTACTACCACGTGATAGGAACGGTAGCCTGAAGCCTTTCGATGAGTAATGTAATCTCGTTCCTGTATGATTCGCATGTCCTGACGTTTGCGCAAAATTTCCACTACTTCCTTGACGTCATCTACAAACTGAACCATCACACGCAAACCAGCAATATCTTGCAAATCGTGCTCTAAGGTCGCATAAGTAATGCCACGACGAGCCATTTTCTCCTTGATACTCTCAATTGGCTTGACTCGACCAGTCACAAACTCAATCGGAGAATGCTTATTTTGCTTACGATATTGCTTACGAATACCACGTAGTTTAATCTTTAACTCACCAACAGCTTGAATGTAAGGATCTAGAAATTCTTCCCATTCTAAGGTCATATATTCTCCCTTGTTCTCATATTATCCTTCAAAAATATCTTTGATTTTTTCTCCAGATTCATATACAATAAATACAATGCTATTATATCATAAATCCGCTTTCAACGATAAAGAAAAGGTAAGAAAAATGAAACATTTAGAAATTGAATTGAAAACACTCTTGAAAAAAGATGAATATAATCATCTAAAAGAACAGTTCACAGGTGTCACTCCTGTTCTTCAAAAAAATTACTACATGGACACGCTTGATTTTGAACTGCGAGAAGAGAAAGTTGCTATGCGCATTCGAACCTTTGAAGACTGGGCAGAATTGACACTCAAAGTCCCGCAAAGTGTTGGAAACATGGAATACAACCAAAAATTGCAACTAAAAGATGCTGAAAACTATCTGAGCAAGAAAGAACTTCCTCAAGGGCTAGTACTGGATGAATTGGCGAAACATGGTATTAAAACTAGTGAATGGCAGGTGCTCGGTTGTCTAACAACGCTTCGCTATGAAATGCAAACAGCTATTGGTCTCATGGCACTGGATGAGAGTCAGTACTTTGATATTACAGATTACGAATTAGAGCTTGAAGTTGAAAATCATGAGCACGGCAAACAGGATTTCCAACAATTTTTAGAGAAAAATCATATTTCCTACCAAAAAGCCCCTTCAAAATTGGTACGATTTGTCAAAAGCATGAAAAATAGCTGAAATAATCTCCATTTTTTGGTAAAATAGAAAAGATAAAAATACACACATCCTAGTTCATATATGCAAGGCAGATATCACTAGGATTTAAAAAGTTTACAGAGGACGGTCTATAATGTCAGATAGAAAAAACATGAAACTTTTCGCACTCAACTCTAACCAAGAGATTGCACAGAAAATTGCACAAGCTGTTGGTGTCCCACTTGGAAAACTATCATCACGTCAATTTTCAGACGGAGAAATCCAAGTGAATATCGAAGAAAGTGTCCGTGGTTATGATGTTTACATCATCCAATCAACAAGTTTCCCTGTTAACAACCACCTAATGGAATTGTTAATCATGGTTGACGCTTGTGTGCGCGCAAGTGCCCACAGTATCAACGTTGTCCTTCCATATTTTGGCTATGCACGTCAAGACCGTATCGCTTCACCACGTGAGCCACTTACAGCTAAACTAGTTGCTAATATGCTGGTTAAAGCTGGTGTTGACCGTGTTCTTACGCTTGATTTGCATGCTGTTCAGGTGCAAGGCTTCTTTGATATTCCTGTTGACAACCTCTATACAGTTCCTCTATTTGCAAAACATTACTGCGATAAGGGGCTCCTTGGCTCAGATGTTGTTGTCGTTAGCCCTAAAAATTCAGGTGTGAAACGTGCTCGTAGCTTGGCTGAGTATCTTGATGCTCCTATCGCCATTATCGACTACCCTCAAGACGATGCAACTCGCAACGAAGGTTATATCATCGGTGATGTTGAAGGTAAAAAAGCTATCTTGATTGACGATATTTTAAATACTGGACGTACCTTCTCTGAAGCTGCTAAAATCGTTGAACGTGAAGGGGCTACAGAAATTTATGCTGTTTCTAGCCACGGCCTCTTCGTCGAAGGAGCTGCTGAACTTCTTGACAATACTAAGATTAAAGAAATTCTTGTGACTGATTCAGTAGCAACAAAAGAAAAAACTCCTAAAAACGTATGCTACATCACTGCTAGTGAGTTAATTGGTGATGCTATCGTCCGTATCCACGAAAGAAAACCAGTCAGCCCACTCTTTGCCTACAACAAAAAGAAATAAGGTGATTCTTTGATTTATTTGGACAATGCTGCAACGACTCCTATGTCAGCAGTTGCTATTTCAGCTATGACCAAGGTGATGCAAGAAACCCATGGAAACCCTTCTAGTATTCATGGTCATGGTCGTCAAGCTGGCAAACTCTTGCGAGAAGCCCGTCAGGAACTAGCTCAGTTACTGGGGACAAAACCTCAACATATCTTTTTCACTTCTGGTGGGACTGAAGGCAACAATACTGCTATCATTGGCTACTGCCTTCGTCACCAAGAACAAGGAAAACATATCATCACAACTGCCATTGAGCACCATGCCGTCCTTGAAACCATTGATTACTTGGTTCAACACTTCGGTTTTGAAGCAACCATTATCCAGCCAGAAAATCAAGAAATCACAGCCCAACAAATTCAAAAAGCTTTACGTGGCGATACGATTTTGGTTTCAACCATGTTTGCCAATAATGAGACAGGAAACCTACTGCCCATTGCTGAAATTGGCCAAATACTCAAGCAACACCCTGCTGCCTATCATGTCGATGCAGTTCAGGCAATCGGAAAAATCCCTATACACCCAGAAGAATTGGGCATTGATTTTCTCACCGCTTCTGCCCATAAATTCCATGGTCCTAAGGGAATCGGCTTTCTCTACGCATCTGGCATGGACTTTGATTCCTATCTCCATGGCGGAGACCAAGAACAGAAAAAACGTGCAGGGACTGAAAATCTAGCTGCCATAGTGGCTATGGTTGCAGCCCTAAAAGAAGACCTAGAAAAACAAGAAGAACATTTTCAACATGTACAAAATTTAGAAACTGCCTTTCTGGCAGAGCTAGAGGACATTCAATATTACTTGAATAGAGGAGAACATCATCTCCCTTATGTTCTCAATATTGGATTTCCTGGCCAGAAAAATGATCTCTTACTCCTTCGTCTAGATTTGGCTGGAATTTCAATCTCTACTGGCTCAGCCTGTACGGCAGGCATTGTTCAATCCAGCCATGTTCTTGAAGCTATGTACGGGACAAATTCAGAACGCTTGAAGGAATCCGTTCGTATCAGTTTGTCGCCACAAAATACTGTTGAAGACCTACAAACCCTCGCAAAAACCTTAAAAGAAATTATCGGAGGTTAGCCATATGGCATTTGAAAAAACCATTCAGTTAAAAAATTGTCGTTACGACTACACTCTTAGCCCTTCTGTTAAAAAATTCACCCTCAAAGACAACACTTTTTTTGAGACAAAGGTTGGTAACTATGAATTGACTCGCCTTTTGGAAAAAGTGCCAAACAGCGGTGAAGGCTTCCAACTCAAAATCATTATTAACAAGGAACTTACAGGGGCTAAAATCAATATCACTGACAAGTTTGGCCTTCGTCTAGTTGATATTTTCAAATCAGAAGACCACCACATTCATCAGGAAAAATTCTACTTCCTCATGGATAGCTTGGTAGAACGTGGTGTCTTTACAAAATCAGAAAGATAGAGCCAAAATGTTTGAACTGACCTATAAGGATAACTATCATGTAGAGCGGACTCTCAAGTATGAAGATTATGAGGCTCTCATGCTGGCTCTGTCAGGATGTGTGACCCTACCAGATACACTTTATGTGACTTCTTTGACTTTTAAGGGCCAGGAAGTTTACCAAGGTCTGGTCGGAGACCTCTACCGTTTTCTATCACATGCAGATTTTTTACATTAAAACTAAGATTTTTCTTAGTTTTTTCTTGTTTTTGTTGATTTTTTCACAATGTTTCTATAAAATAGAAGAATAGAAAGGTTGTGATTTTGTGAAAGATAAACAGTCTGCTATTCCAAAAGCTACAGCGAAAAGACTCTCTCTCTACTATCGAATTTTTAAGAGATTTCATGCAGAAAAGATTGAACGTGCCAACTCTAAGCAAATTGCAGAGGCCATTGGGATTGATTCAGCGACCGTACGTCGTGATTTTTCCTATTTTGGTGAACTAGGTCGGCGTGGATTTGGATATGATGTCAAAAAACTGATGACATTTTTTGCCGATTTGCTCAATGATAACTCTATTACCAATGTCATGCTGGTTGGTATTGGAAATATGGGCCATGCCCTTCTCCACTACCGCTTCCACGAGCGTAACAAGATGAAGATTATCATGGCCTTTGACCTAGATGACCATCCCGAAGTCGGAACCCAAACTCCTGATGGAATTCCTATTTACGGGATTTCTCAAATCAAGGATAAAATCAAGGATGCTGATGTGAAGACTGCTATCCTGACCGTTCCTAGCGTTAAATCACAAGAGGTTGCCAATCTCTTGGTTGATGCTGGCGTGAAAGGAATTCTCAGTTTTTCACCAGTCCATCTGCATTTACCAAAAGATGTGGTCGTTCAGTATGTCGATTTGACAAGTGAACTCCAAACCCTCCTCTATTTCATGCGAAAAGAGGATTAGAAAGCGAAAATCATTTTATGAAAAAACCAGTTATAGGGATTACAGGAAACGAAAAAACTCATCCAGATGATGACATCATGATGAGCTACGCAGCAAAAGGCTTTGTTGAAGGCGTTAAAGACGCTGGAGGGATTCCCATCATCCTACCGATTGGTGATCAAGAAATGGCCTGCCACTATATCAGTATGATTGACAAGCTCATCTTGACAGGTGGGCAAAATGTTGATCCAAAATTCTATGGTGAACCAAAAACCATCGATAGCGATGACTACCACCTTCAAAGGGATATCTTTGAACTGGCCCTCATCAAGGAAGCTATTAAACAGAAAAAGCCAATTTTTTCTGTCTGCCGTGGAACACAACTCTTTAACGTTGCCATGGGTGGAACTTTGTACCAAGATATAGAAGACCACTGGCAGGATTGTTCCGCCGAGTACACAACCCAACGCTTGGTGACAGAACCTGATACAGTTCTTCGAGAAATCTATGGAGAAATTTCCCATATCAACTCCTTCCACCATCAGAGCATTAAGGATTTAGCACCAAATTTAAAGATTGCGGCTCATGATCCTAAGGATGGCATTATTGAAGCTGTCATGAGTACGGATGATGTTGCCTTTCTCGGTGTCCAATGGCATCCAGAGTTTCTATTTGAAAATCGTCCCAAAGATAAAAATCTCTTTGACTATGTCGTTAATGAACTTTAGATTAAATCTGTCTTTTCACGGTAGCTAAAGTAACTGGAGTGAGAGACAATCAAATGGTCCAAGAGGACAATTCCCATCAGGTCGCAGGCTTCTTTAACAAGTTTAGTGACATGATCATCATTTCGGCTAGGGGCTACCGCTCCTGAAGGATGATTATGAACCAATATGAGTGAAGTCGCCATATGCTTGATAGCATAGTGAAGAATCTCTCGTGGTTCTGCGATACTACGAGTTGCAGAACCGATAAAAATGGTCTGTTGATGGATGATTTGATTTTGAGTATTGAGATAGAGCGCCACCAGGTGCTCTTGTTTTTTGTCCCCCAATTCCTGCTGCATCTTCTTGGCCAACTTTTGGCTACTGAGAATACTTTCCATCTCAAAGGTCTCATGCTTGTGAATACGATGCCCCAGTTCAATCATAGCTTGTAACTCTATGGCCTTAACACGGCCGATACCTGATAGACTCTGCAATTCCTGCAGGGTCATTTTTTTCAAATCCGTTAGGTTTGAAAGATTGTTCAAGACTTTCTGTGCAATTTCAAAAACGCTAGCTTGACGTGTTCCTGTCCTGAGTAAAATAGCTAGCAACTCTTGGTTACTGAGTGCTTCAACTCCTTCTTTGGCCAGTCTTTCTCTTGGCAGCAGTGAATCTTCTTGGAATGAAATACTGTACATAAAAATCCTCCTCACTTTATTAT
>CAURES010000052.1:0-11334 GCA_963523725.1 uncultured Streptococcus sp. | reverse complement strand
TTCCTCCACCGATAATCAAGAGGTCCAGGGTACGTTCTTGCATTTTTTTAATTGATAATTCACGTGTTTTCTTTGAAAATTCCATATTTACACACTTTCTAACTAAGTCGCTTTATTCTTCCAGTATTAGTCATCCACTTCCGCAAAGACTTGGGTTGCTTTCACAGCTTTCTTCCAGCCCTTGTAGAGTTGTTCCTTGCGAGATTCGTTCATAGATGGCTCAAAGAGTTCTCCTGTCTCGTTCAAGAGTTTCAACTCATCCAAATCTTCCCAGTAACCTACTGACAAACCTGCTAGGAAGGCTGCCCCTAGAGCTGTTGTTTCCAAGTTTTTGGCGCGTGCGATATCGATTCCCAAAATGTCAGCTTGGAACTGCATGAGGAAATTGTTCATAGCTGCACCACCGTCTACTTTCAAGACTTGGATAGCTGTCTGAGCATCCACTTGCATGGTGTCGATGATATCACGTACTTGATAAGCGATAGACTGCAAGGTTGCCTTGATAAAGTCTTCTTTACTTGTTCCACGAGTCAAGCCAAAGACAGAACCGCGAGCGTTTTGGTTCCAGTATGGAGCACCTAGACCTGTAAAGGCTGGAACGACATAAACTTCATCGTTGTTGTGAGAATCACGAGCGTATTTTTCAGATTCTGGTGAATTTTCAACCATGCGAAGACCGTCACGAAGCCACTGAATGGCGCTTCCTGCGATGAAGATAGAACCTTCCAAGGCATAGTAAACCTTGCCATTGATTCCGTAACCAATGGTTGTCAAGAGGTTGTTCTCAGACAACTGCATCTCTTCCCCAGTATTCATGATGATGAAAGAACCTGTTCCATAAGTATTTTTAACCATACCAGGTTCAAAGGCCAACTGACCAAAGAGGGCTGCTTGTTGGTCCCCAGCCATACCTGAGATTGGCACTTGTCCACCATAGAAATGGAATGGCGCTGTCTTACCGTAAATTTCAGAGTTAGAACGAACTTCTGGCAACATAGCCTTAGGAATGTTGAGGATTTCCAAAATCTCATCATCCCATTTGAGTTCTTTAATGTTATAAAGCATGGTACGAGCTGCATTTGAGTAGTCAGTCACGTGAGCCGCACCGTCAGTCAATTTCCAAACCAACCAAGTATCGATGGTACCAAAGAGCAATTCACCCTTTTCTGCTCGCTCTTGAGCTCCTTCTACATGGTCTAAAATCCAACGAACCTTGGTAGCAGAAAAGTAAGCATCGATGATCAAACCAGTCTTTTCATGGAATTTTTCCACATAACCTTGGCTTTTTAGTTGTTCAGCCAAAGGAGCAGTTTGGCGTGATTGCCAAACGATAGCGTTGTAGATAGGGAGCCCTGTTTTCTTATCCCAGACGACAGTTGTTTCACGCTGGTTGGTAATCCCGATTGCTTCGATTTGATTTGGCTTGACACCACTTTCGATGAAAGCACCCGCAATAACTGACTGAACAGAGTTCCAAATTTCATTGGCATTGTGCTCAACCCAACCTGCCTGAGGGAAAATCTGAGTGAACTCTTTTTGACTCGAGCTAACCTTTTCCCCTTTTTTGTTGAAAATGATGGCACGAGAACTTGTAGTTCCCTGGTCAATGGCCATAATGTATTTTTCTTGTGACATGTGCTGTCCTCCTGATAAAGATCTTGAGGATGTTTCCTCTTTACAGTAACTAGTATACAAAATAAAGCGTTTTCTTGTTCATCAACTTTTTTTAATTTTTTAAAAAATGTGAGTAGATTGTGTAAATTTTACAAAAAAGACCTGGAATAACCAAGCCTTTTAAGTGAATAATAACTGGCGAATCGCTACCAAATCCTCCATATCCAAGTCGTTTTTTAAATAATAAACTGGGGTCTGTTCCTTCTTATGAATCGGGTTATTGGTAACCAGCAAATCATAATGCCGAGTACAATCATAGGCTTCAATGGTAATAAAACGATTATATTCCAAATACCGTTTCAAAATGGCAGCCATCCTTGAAAAGACAAGAAAACCAGATGTCAAATCCAGACCAATCCGCATATGCTGGCCACCATTTTCAGCCATATATTCTATCAACTGGAGCCATTCCCAGAGAATTTTCTTATCCAAATCCGTCCCCTGCTGAAAGGCAGGTAGAGCATGAAAAATCTCCTCTGCCGTTCCCCTAAAATCATGTTCCATCAACAAATATGGATGACGATTCTCTAACTGATACTTGTAGCGATCCTGTAAAATATAGCCCTTATAGAGATAGGCTTGAGCACAAAGCTGACTAAGTTCATAGGTGACATGGTCCTCTGTATAGTCCCCCAATAGTTCCTCCTTCTTCATTTCTTGAATCAACTGCGTCAGCAAATCTGCCAACTGCCCTCCAAATCCAAGAATATACTCCATAGTATGAAGAGGAAGAATACGATGAGATAGAAGGAAAGAGAAGAAAATCATCATCTCACCATCCTCAGTTCCGAGAGGAAGGTGTTGCCCAGCAAAAAAGGACGGAGCCTTTCTCAGCAAACGAAGGTAGAAAATATTGTCAAAATACCCTCGCATTTTTTCTTCTATGACTTGAAACTGACAGGCATTGACCCGAAGACGCTGTTGACTGATATGAACCCAGAGAACCAAATCCAATTTCTGGCCCGAAGACAAGCTAGCACCGCAGATTTCTTCTAGAGTAGCAATATCCTGCTTTCTCTCTGATTTCTGCATGTGACCTTCCCATTCCTGACTAGACCATACCTTGCGAAAAAGACAGAAATAGAAATAGCGAATCTGATGCTCTGGACCTCGCCACCGTCCATTTTGGATGGATAAATCAAATTCTGACAAAATCTGATTTAAACCAGCCAAGTGGCGACCAAGCGTAGCCTCGCTAATCATCAATTCTTGAGCCAGCTGATGGGCCAAAAACTGTTGGTGGTAGAGAAGATAAACAAGAATCTGGTATTTAACAGCATTCTCCAAAAACAGGCTCCGAATCTCTCTCCCCTTGGTAGCTGCACCAATCGACAGGCGCAGATTTTCATCTTCTAAGGAGATGTTCAGCTCTAAGCCACTGTCCAAAGCCTTGTCATTGAGTAGGGTGACATATTTGGTTAGGGTTGCTTTTGAAAATCCTGTTTCCTCCATTACAGCCTTGACAGTCGTCTGAGACTCTTGTAATAGAAAGGAAAGGATTGAAAATTGGCCAGATTCAGCCTTTTCCATCAAGTCTCCTAAATACATTTGTTACCCCTTTCATTTTCTACCTTAAGCATAGCATAAATCTTACAAATGCTGAAATAATCTGTTTCTCTTTTTATTTTCATGCTGATTTCCTGGTCCATTATCCTGAAAATCAGCAAACACACGGCTCCCCCTTTGGGCATTTTTATGCTAAAATAGTAGCTATGGATAAAATTATTAAAACTATATCAGAAAGCGGAGCCTTTCGTGCTTTTGTCCTTGATAGCACAGAAACCGTCCGCACTGCTCAAGAAAAACACCAAACCCAAGCTAGCTCAACTGTAGCGCTTGGTCGAACTCTTATCGCTAGCCAGATTCTCGCAGCCAATGAAAAAGGAAATACTAAACTAACAGTTAAGGTGCTGGGATCTAGCTCGCTAGGTGCTATCATCACCGTCGCTGATACCAAGGGGAACGTCAAAGGTTACGTTCAAAATCCTGGTGTTGACATCAAAAAGACTGCAACTGGTGAAGTCCTAGTCGGACCTTTTGTTGGAAACGGTCAATTCCTCGTTATCACAGACTACGGTACTGGAAATCCTTACAACTCTATGACTCCCCTTATCTCTGGAGAAATTGGTGAAGACCTTGCCTTTTACCTGACTGAAAGCCAACAAACCCCTTCAGCAGTCGGTCTCAATGTCCTTTTGGACGAAGAAGACAAGGTCAAGGTTGCAGGTGGTTTCCTAGTCCAAGTCTTGCCAGGAGCCAAGGAAGAAGAGATTGCTCGCTTTGAAAAACGCATCCAAGAAATGCCAGCTATCTCGACTCTTCTAGAAAGTGAAGACCATATCGAAGCCCTCCTCAAGGCTATCTACGGTGACGAGGCCTACAAGCGTCTTTCTGAAGAAGAAATCCGTTTCCAATGTGACTGTAGCCATGAGCGCTTTATGAACGCTCTTGCCAGCCTTCCAAGCTCAGACTTACAGGAAATGAAAGAGGAAGACCACGGGGCAGAAATCACTTGTCAATTCTGCCAAACTACTTACAACTTTGATGAAAACGACCTGGAGGAACTCATTCGTGACAAATCTTAATACACCTTTTATGATTGGCAATGTTGAGATTCCCAATCGTACCGTTTTAGCACCCATGGCTGGCGTGACAAACTCAGCCTTTCGTACTATCGCAAAAGAGCTCGGAGCTGGACTCGTTGTAATGGAAATGGTCTCTGACAAGGGAATCCAATACAACAACGAAAAAACCCTGCACATGCTTCATATCGACGAAGGCGAAAACCCTGTCTCTATCCAACTCTTTGGTAGTGATGAAGACAGCCTAGCACGCGCAGCAGAATTCATCCAAGAAAACACCAAGACCGATATCGTGGATATCAACATGGGCTGCCCAGTTAACAAAATCGTGAAGAACGAAGCTGGCGCTATGTGGCTCAAGGACCCCGATAAGATTTACTCTATCATCAACAAAGTCCAATCTGTCCTTGATATTCCACTTACTGTCAAAATGCGTACCGGCTGGGCTGACCCATCTCTGGCAGTTGAAAATGCCCTCGCTGCTGAAGCTGCAGGTGTTTCTGCACTCGCCATGCATGGTCGTACCCGTGAACAAATGTATACAGGCCACGCAGACCTTGAGACCCTTCACAAGGTTGCCCAAGCTCTGACCAAGATCCCATTTATCGCCAACGGTGACATCCGTACAGTCCAAGAAGCCAAACAACGCATCGAAGAAGTCGGTGCTGATGCAGTCATGATTGGCCGCGCTGCTATGGGAAATCCTTACCTCTTCAACCAAATCAACCATTACTTTGAAA
Organism: uncultured Streptococcus sp.; assembly: GCA_963523725.1. Classification (GTDB taxonomy): domain Bacteria; phylum Bacillota; class Bacilli; order Lactobacillales; family Streptococcaceae; genus Streptococcus. The sequence goes on along the minus strand of CAURES010000052.1, from coordinate 6,338 downwards.
CAGGAGAAATCCTACCTGATTTGACCTTTGAGGACAAGATGAAAATCGCCTATGAACACTTGAAACGTTTGATTAACCTCAAAGGGGAAAACGTCGCAGTTCGTGAATTCCGTGGCCTCGCTCCTCACTACCTCCGTGGAACATCTGGCGCAGCCAAACTCCGTGGAGCTATTTCACAAGCTAGCACTCTAGCAGAGATTGAAGCTCTCTTGCAGTTGGATAAGGCTTAAAATGGTTCATACTGCTCTACTGATTATCGATATGCAAAAAGCATTTGATAACCCTATCTGGGGAGAACGGAACAACCCTCAAGCTGAACAACAAGCATTGAGGGTACTGGCATACTTTCGTAAACACGCTCTTCCAGTCTTACATGTTCAGCACATATCTGACAATCCCCAGTCGCAATTTCATAACAAACAAAATCAGGAGTTTAAAAGTGGATTTGAACCATTTGCTTCAGAACCTGTCTTTCAAAAAACGGTTAATAGCGCCTTTATTGGAACAAATCTTGAAACATATTTACGAAAAAATCAGATTTGTCATTTAGTCCTTGTTGGTTTGACCCTGCCCCATTGTGTATCTACTACGACACGAATGGCAGCAAATCTTGGTTTTGAAGTCACTTTACTAGCAGATGCCACTGCCAGTTTTACCCTATCTAACAAAAATGGTCAGGCCATCTCTCCTGAGACTATCCATGAGATTAACCTCCTTTCTCTACAAGATGAATTTGCTCAAATTCTTACTACAGAAGAATTTTTAACCCAAGTACAAGTATAAAAGAATCCGTCAACTCTTATTTGAGCTGACGGATTCTTTTATACTTGTAAAAATTCAAATACTGAAGGTTATTATTGACTCAAAGCAACACTGGAAACCTTACCATCCGCTCCTGTTGTAATTTGGATGATTTTTCCTCCACCGATTTTGGCATTATACTTACCATCATCAAGAGTATAAGAATAGCCTTTGATAGAGTAATTTTCTTTCTTTCCATCAGCAGATTCTACTGTAAATTGACCACCTGATGAAACTGTGATGGTTTCGCCATTTGCTCCCTTCCAATTGCCCGCTGCAGCTGAGAAATCACCGTTCACCATTGTTAGAACACCCTTGTAGCGTTTATTTTGCTCTGCTTGCTTGTCTTGAAGTTTGCGGTCAGTTGTAGGATCATAGCTTGATTGGTTAGACTGGGTTTGAGGAGCCTGTTGAGTTGAAGGAGTCTGAGCAGGAGTTTGTTGACTAGCCGCCTGTTGATTAGACACCTCTTGACCTTGTCTTTGCTCTGGTGCAGGTGTTGCTGGTGATGATGTTGTAGTTGCTGCAGACTGGTCAGTAGACGCCTTAGCCTTTTCAGATGAAGCTGAACTTGAGGACTTCTGAGTCTTGCTTTCTTTGCTAGCAGAAGCTGCTTTAGAACTTGATGATTGGCTTGTCTTAGCAGAACTGCTTGCTTGAGTTGTTTCCTTTTTATTTCCACAAGCTCCCAATAGCAAGGTAGAAGCCAATACAGTTGCTGCCATCAATTTGATATAGGTTTTCTTTTTCATTTTTCTACTCCTTTGTAATATTTTAGAAATATAAAGAAATCTTTTTGTAACATAATTGTAACATTGGAAATTAAATATGTCAACAATTTATCTAAACTATTTTAAAAATCTCACATAATTTAGATACATTTACTCCTCCTACTCTTCTATTCGTAATAAAACAGAAAAACAGAAGATTTTCCTATTAAAAATTTGAATTTGTTTTTGTGTAATCGCTTGCAACTTTAAGTACAAAGGAATATAATAACATTGAAATAGAATATAGGAGGTGCACTCCTATGCTAAATAAGTATTATAAGTATCTTCCTTGGTTATTTTTAGTAGCGATTGGCTCTTATAAATCCGCAACTCACTATGGCAAAACTTCATTTGATGTCTTCTATATGACTACAATCTTTTTGATTGTCTGTATCGCCTTGTTATTTTTACATGAGAACTATCTCAAGTATCGATACAAAGCCTTCTTTACTCACATGTTGAGCAATTCTAAGAAAGATAGCCATCCCTAAAAACACTCGCAACACAAAATCATCTCATTATGGTACATAAAGAGGTCGGGAACTTTGTCCCGACCTCGTTTTTATGCAATATCAAATTTTAACTGGCCTGCTTTAACACCAATCTTAAGTGTGCTGCCTGCCTCTAATTCTCCCTTGAGAAGAAGTTCTGCCAACTTGTCCTCCACTTCTGTTTGTAGAGTTCTACGAAGTGGACGAGCTCCCATCTCTGGGTCATATCCTTGATTGGCCAATAATTTCAGTGCGGAAGCTTGTAATTTCAAGTCAATGCCTTTTTCAGCCAAACTTGCCACTAAAGGTTTAACCATAATCTTCACCACTTCCTGCATATGGTCGCTAGACAGGCTATGGAAGACCACCTTTTCATCAATACGGTTGATAAACTCAGGTCTATAAGCTTTTTTCAGCTCTTCAAACATGCGTTTTTCCATATTTTCTTGGTCAAAACGAATGTCCTTAGCCCCGAATCCGACAGTCTTGTCATCACGAAGGGCTGTCGCACCAAGATTTGACGTCATGATGATAATGGTATTTGAAAAGTCAACCTTGCGGCCCTTGCTATCGGTCAAGACACCGTCATCCAAGACCTGCAAAAGAACATTAAAGATGTCTGGATGGGCCTTCTCTACCTCGTCAAATAGGAGAACGGAATAGGGTTTGTTGCGAACCTTCTCGGTCAACTCCCCACCTTCTTCATAGCCCACATAGCCTGGAGGAGCTCCGTTGAGACGACTGGCTGCAAATTTCTCCATATACTCACTCATATCAAAGCGGATAAGAGCTGATTCGTCGTCAAAAAGAACTTCTGCCAGAGCCTTGGCTAATTCAGTTTTTCCGACACCCGTAGGCCCTAGGAACATAAAGGAGCCAATCGGACGCTTGTGACTGCGAATCCCTGACTGATTGCGGCGAATGGCACGGCTAATGCTTGAAACTGCTTGATCTTGACCGATGACACGTTTATGCAATTCAGCTTCCAAGTTTAAGTATTTCTTAGCATCCGTTTGAGTCAGTTTTTGAACTGGAATACCTGATAAGCGACTCAAGGTGGTCAAAATATCAGACTCTGTCACCAAGTCTTTATAGACAGGTACTTGCTCTTCTTTTGCGATTAGCTGGGCTGCCTGTTTCCACTTACCATCCATCAAGGCCTTGTCAGCTGGACTTAAGCCAGAATCGTCTGCTTTTACATGCTTAGACTTATTTTGCACCGTTGCTGCCGCTTCATCTAAGAGATCGATAGCAGAGTCTGGCAAATGGCGACTAGTCAAGTAACGATGAGCCATCTTAACAGCTGTTTCAACTGCTTCATCTGTGATTTGCACACGGTGATGTTTCTCATAAGTCGCCTTCAAGCCTTGTAAAATGGTCATGCTGTCTGCCACACTTGGCTCTTCAATCGTCACTTTAGCGAAACGACGAGAAAGGGCCGCATCTTTTTCGATGTGTTTTTGGTATTCTTCCTGAGTGGTGGCACCAACCGTTCTCAAAGTTCCACGCGCCAAGGCTGGCTTCAAGATATTGGCCGCATCCAGAGTTGAGTCAATTCCACTCCCAGAACCCATGATGGTATGAAGTTCATCGATAAAGAGAATGACTTGGCCATCTTCTTCAATATCCTTGATGATATTGTTCATGCGTTCTTCAAAGTCACCACGGAAGCGTGTCCCTGCAACGACATTCATCAAATCAAGCTCTAACACGCGCATCTTAGCCATTTCCGCAGGCACGTCACCACTAGCAATACGCTGGGCAAGACCAAGTGCCAGAGCAGTTTTTCCGACACCTGCATCCCCAACCAAGACAGGATTGTTCTTGGTCTTTCGACTCAAGATTTGAATCATACGCGAGATTTCCTTATCCCGACCGATGACTGGTTCTAACTTGCCAGAACGCGCTTGCTCTGTCAAATCATGCGTATAGTCCTCGAGACCACCACTCGGAGTCTGGGGCATCCCCATCATATTAGCCATAGAATTTTGCTTGTCAGCCACTGTACGATGGCGTTGACGTAGAGCCTTGAGGTCTTCACGAGTCCAGCCTGCACGTTCTTCTAGATTTCGACGTAGGGCAGCAATCTTGACCTGATCTTTCTTATCTTCATAAGAAAAACCAGCTCTCTCCAAGATACGAGTAGCCAAGGCATTGCCATCATGCAAGATCGCATAGAGGACGTGCTCCGTCCCTAGCACCTTAGCATGGACCACTGACGCTACATACTCTGCTTCGTCAAAAAGAACCTGCAAACGATGGGAGAACGGCAATTCCGTAAAGGTTTCATCCTGGCTATAGTCCGTTTCAGTCAGTTCCAAAGCTACTTCTTCTAAACGGTCCATCTCATATGGATAATCATTTAATGTTGCCCCTGCCACACTATAACTGTGATTGGACATGGCAATCAACAAGTGCCAAGACTCTAGGTAACGAGCTCCAAAATGGCCAGCAACCATGTAGGCACTTTCGATACATTCATTCAATGCTTTTGAATAGTTCATCTTACTTCCCTTTTCTATCTACCTCTTGTATGACCTGTCGTAGCATGTTTGCACGAACAACTGGAGCTTCTTCTCCTAGAACTCGATCCAAAGCTACTGCTACCAGCAAATTCATCTCCTGCTTGGTCATCAATTCCTGCTCAACCAAAAGCTGTAGAATATCCTCATAAATTTCTTGACTGACCCGCTCACCAATTGAATAAAGCAGCTCCCTGAGCATTTCATGATGACTAGAAAACTCAATCCGTCCTATACGAATATAGCCTCCGCCACCACGCTTACTTTCAACCAAGTAGCCTCTACTTTCCGTAAAGCGTGTCTTGATCACATAGTTAATCTGACTAGGAACAACCTGAAAAGTATCTGCCAACTGACTTCGTTGCAACTCCACGATACCAGATTGATCTAAAATCGCCTTGATGTAGGCCTCAATATGATCCGATGTATTTTTAAATCTCATTACAAACCCACCTCTCTCTTTAAACCTTGACTATCTTTGACTATTATACCGAAATTTTCTCATTTTTAAAAGAAAAAGGGCGCTGGTAAAGGATAATCTTCACCAACTCCCTATTTCCTACTTATCTAAGCCTAATTCTGCCAAAATTTGACGTTTGTAGGCAATCTTTTGAACTTCCTTGTCCTCATCTTCAGACCAATCTAGTTTAATTTCTAAAACAATCTGCCCAGGGCGATTTTTCAAGATATAGATGCGGTCGCTGAGATTGAGGGCCTCCTCGATACTATGCGTGATAATCAGGGTCGTCAATTGCAACTGCTTGTGAATCTCCAGATACCAAGCATGGAGTTCCATCTTAGTCATCTCATCCAAGGCGCTAAAGGCCTCATCCAAGAGAAAGAGCTTGTGCCCAAAAAGATAGGTACGAAGCAAGGCCACACGCTGACGCATCCCCCCACTAAGTTCATGGGGATACTTGTCTCGTACAGCTGTCAACTGAAAGGTTGCAAGAATTTCATCCGCGCGGGCAATGGCTTCCGCCTTATCCACTTTTTGAATCAAGAGGGGCAAAATGATATTACCAAGAACGGTCTTGTGCTCCAAAAGTAGATCCTTTTGCAACATATAACTCACGCGCCCCTTAGGATTCTCCTCGCCATCAAGGACAATTCTCCCTGACTGGACTTCTAAAATCCCAGCGATTAGATTAAAGAGGGTGGTCTTTCCTACACCACTTGGGCCTAGGATAGAAACCACTTCACCTGAAGTCACCTGCAGGTTGATGTCTTCTAAAATCCTCTCCTGACCATAGGCATAACTGACGTGTTCTAGTCTAATTTCTGTCATTATTTCACAAATTCATTAGTGAAGCCTTTGTCTGTCAAATCTTCTTTAAGGATACCATTTTCTTTATCCCATTTGTAGAAGGCATTCCAGCGAGCTGCATCAAATTGACCCCATTTTTCCTTGTCGCTTGCGTATTCTTTTGACAAGTATTTTTGAGATTCGATGACAAAATCACGTTTTTCTTTGAGCTCAGGAGCATTCTTAATCAAGATATCTGCAGCTTCTTCTGGGTGTTCCATAGCGTATTGGTAACCTTTTTTGATTGCTTGGATAACTTTACGAGCTTCTTCTTTGTTGTCTTTCAAATAGTCGTTGTTGGCGATGATAACTGGTGAGTAGTAGTCAAATTCTTTAACGTAGTCTTTCAAGTACATGAAATTAGCATCTACACCTTGAGATTTAGCAAGAATTCCATCCCATCCATAGTAGATCCAAGCAGTGTCAAATACTCCATTAGCAATTGGTG
>CAURES010000051.1:0-11653 GCA_963523725.1 uncultured Streptococcus sp. | reverse complement strand
TTGCCATGCCGTCTAAGAGTTTGTAGCCTCCAAAGAGTAACATAGCCCAAATGATGGCAACGAGAATGAGGGACCACTGAGTGATGCTAAGACCGATCATTGGGAAGGCGCTGGCGATGATAGCTGAGCACAGAATGGCGACACCAGCTGTGTTGACCATAGCCGAAAAGACATTGAGGATAAAGAAAATCCAGAGATAGAGTTTTCCTTTTTCGGCATAACCTTCAACCAAAGTCTTTCCAGTATCAGCGGTGTATTCAGCACCAAAACGGAAAAATGGATATTTAAAGACATTGGCTAAGATGACCAAGAGAAGTAGAGACCAACCGTAAGAACCACCAGCTTGAGTGGAAGATACAATGTGAGAACCTCCAACAGCAGCAGAAGCCATTAGGATTCCAGGTCCCATTGCTTTTAGTTTACTTGTCCAGGTTGATTGATTTAACGAAATAGCTTGCGACATGATAAGTACTCCTTTTTGAATTTTCAGAATAATCTGGATATGTAATCTATATTTTACAAAAAACTTTGGGAAAATGCAAGAATATTTTGAAAAAAGATAGAAAATTACAGAAAATTTACAAAGAAGATCTGAAAATAACCGCTATGATAGAAAGGTGCAGCAGGATAAAGAAAAACCGAGAAGTTTCTTTCTCGGATTTGCTTATTATGAGGTTCTTACTTTTTATGCTTCAAGAGTTGATTGATATGGTCTACTTTTTTTGATGCTCTTTTATAGGAAATAGTCCAAATGATGAGGTAGACAATTGAAAACTCGATAATGAGCTGGAGATAGAAGATCCAGTGGAAGGGGAACCAACCTGCTAGAGTTGCTAGTGGGATAAAGCCTACTAGCATGAGGAAGAAATGGGAAAGCGTCGCACGAAGCATGCTCCAGTCACGGCTGAATAAGCGGTTGCCAAAGTTGAAGAGCATACCGATGGCTGCCCAGATAAGAGTACAGTAGAGCAAGACCAGGGCACCGTGAACCTGATGTTGAGCCATCACTTGGCCGATGAGAGAGTCGGGACTTAACGGGGCGTAGGTACTTGGTGCATAAATGAGTGAAAAGATGATAGAGAGGATGAGGCCGATGAGGACACCAGTAGCTGCGTCGTGGAAGATTTGTTTTTTCATAGTTCTAATTTCTCCTTGATGGTTTTTAGGTAACGGCGTGAAGAGTAGGTGAAGCTTTCGTTTTTTAGAAAAATTTCTACCAGACCATTGGGCGTGAGCTTGAGATGAGAGATGGAGTCGATATTGACGATTTCAGATTGGGAAATTTGGATAAAATTGCTTGGCAGAATTTCAAGGACCTGATAGAGTCGCAAATCAATGCTGTAGGTCTGACTCGCGGTTTCTGCTAGAACCTTCCGATTCTCGATATAGAAGCGTTGTATCTTACCAATCTCAACTAGATAGACCTGATTATTGATTTTCCCTTTGATTTTTTCTGTTAGATCCAGATTTTCTGCGAACTCGATGACTTTCTGGATTTTATCGGTTTCTTGAGGTGCTTGGACAATCAGCTTTTCCTCCTCGTAAGTTTCACTAATCTGTAGTTCTACTTTCATAAATTTCTCTCCTTGTTTTTCATACAAAATTGTGATCACTTCTTGTACACCTTTATTAAACACTATTTTTCAGCCCCTTGCAAGGGACTTTGTCTATGTGGAGGGATTTGGCTCCTATGTGGTGATTGCTTTTCTGTCCTATCTGAAATATGGTATAATAGCACTAATCAATTTCTAGGAAAATAGATACAGAAAGGGGCTGAAAGATGTCTCATATTATTGAATTGCCAGAGGTGCTGGCAAACCAGATTGCAGCTGGAGAGGTTATTGAGCGTCCAGCTAGCGTTGTTAAGGAGCTGGTAGAAAATGCCATTGACGCGGGTTCTAGTCAGATTATCATTGAGATTGAGGAAGCTGGTCTCAAGAAAATTCAAATCACAGATAATGGTCATGGAATTGCCCACGATGAGGTGGAATTGGCCCTGCGTCGTCATGCGACCAGTAAGATAAAAAATCAAGCAGACCTCTTTCGGATTCGGACGCTTGGTTTTCGTGGTGAAGCCCTTCCTTCTATCGCGTCTGTCAGTGTCTTGACTCTGTTGACAGCTGTGGATGGTGCGAGTCATGGAACCAAGCTCGTTGCGCGTGGGGGTGAAGTTGAGGAAGTCATCCCAGCGACTAGTCCTGTGGGAACCAAGGTTTGTGTGGAGGACCTTTTTTTCAACACGCCTGCCCGTCTCAAGTATATGAAGAGCCAGCAAGCAGAGCTGTCTCATATCATTGATATTGTTAACCGTTTGGGCTTGGCCCATCCTGAGATTTCCTTCAGTTTGATTAGTGATGGCAAGGAAATGACGCGGACAGCTGGGACTGGTCAACTGCGTCAAGCTATTGCAGGGATTTACGGTTTGGCGAGTGCCAAGAAGATGATTGAAATTGAGAATTCTGACCTTGATTTCGAAATTTCAGGTTTTGTGTCCTTGCCTGAGTTAACTAGAGCCAACCGCAACTATATCAGTCTCTTCATCAATGGCCGTTATATCAAGAACTTTTTACTCAATCGTGCTATTCTTGACGGCTATGGTAGTAAGCTCATGGTAGGCCGTTTTCCACTGGCTGTCATTCATATTCATATCGACCCTTATCTAGCGGATGTCAATGTGCATCCAACCAAGCAAGAGGTGCGGATTTCCAAGGAAAAAGAATTGATGGCCTTGGTTTCAGAAGCTATTGCAAACAGTCTCAAGGAACAAACCTTGATACCAGATGCCTTGGAAAATCTTGCCAAATCGACTGTGCGCAATCGTGAGAAGGTGGAGCAAACTATTCTCCCACTCAAAGAAAATACGCTCTACTATGAGAAAACTGAGCCGACAAGACCTAGTCAAGCTGAAGTAGCTGATTATCAGGTAGAATTGACTGATGAAGGACAGGATTTAACTTTATTTGCCAAGGAAACCTTGGATCAGCTGACCAAGCCAGCAAAACTGCATTTTGCAGAGAGAAAGCCTGCTAACTATGACCAATTAGACCATCCGGAGTTAGACCTAGCCAGTCTGGATAAAGTCTATGATAAGCTGGAGCGAGAAGAATCATCCAGCTTCCCAGAGTTGGAATTTTTCGGGCAAATGCACGGGACTTATCTCTTTGCCCAAGGACGAGATGGGCTCTATATCATAGACCAACATGCGGCTCAGGAACGGGTTAAGTACGAAGAGTACCGTGAAAGCATTGGCAATGTTGACCAAAGTCAACAGCAACTCCTAGTGCCCTATATCTTTGAATTTCCAGCGGATGATGCCCTTCGTCTCAAGGAAAGAATGCCTCTCTTAGAGGAAGTGGGCGTCTTTCTAGCAGAGTACGGAGAAAATCAATTTATCTTACGTGAACATCCTATTTGGATGGCAGAAGAAGAGATTGAATCAGGCATCTATGAAATGTGCGACATGCTCCTTTTGACCAAGGAAGTTTCTATCAAGAAATACCGAGCAGAGCTGGCTATCATGATGTCCTGCAAGCGGTCTATAAAGGCCAACCATCGTATCGATGACCATTCAGCTAGACAGCTCCTTTATCAGCTCTCTCAATGTGACAATCCCTATAACTGTCCCCACGGACGTCCTGTTTTGGTGCATTTTACCAAGTCGGATATGGAAAAGATGTTCCGACGCATTCAGGAAAATCACACCAGTCTCCGTGAGTTGGGGAAATATTAAACTAAAAGGAAAACTATGTACGAATATTTAAAAGGAATCATTACCAAAATTACTGCTAAATACATTGTTCTTGAAACCAACGGTATCGGTTATATCCTGCATGTGGCCAATCCTTATGCCTACTCAGGACAGGTCAATCAAGAAGCTCAAATTTATGTGCATCAGGTTGTGCGTGAGGATGCCCATCTGCTTTATGGATTTCGCTCAGAAGACGAGAAAAAGCTCTTTCTCAGTCTGATTTCGGTCTCTGGGATTGGTCCTGTATCAGCCCTTGCTATTATCGCTGCTGATGACAATGCTGGCTTGGTTCAAGCCATTGAAACCAAGAACATCACCTACTTGACTAAGTTCCCTAAAATTGGTAAGAAAACAGCCCAGCAGATGGTGTTGGACTTGGAAGGCAAGGTAGTAGTTGCAGGAGATGACCTTCCTGCTAAGGTGGCAGTGCAAGCAAGCGCTGAAAACCAAGAACTGGAAGAAGCCATGGAAGCCATGCTGGCGCTGGGTTACAAGGCAACCGAGCTCAAGAAAATCAAGAAATTCTTTGAAGGAACGACAGATACAGCTGAGAACTATATCAAGTCGGCCCTTAAAATGTTGGTCAAATAGGAGCAGAGCATGACAAAACGTTGTTCGTGGGTCAAGATGACCAATCCGCTCTATATTGCCTATCATGATGAGGAGTGGGGGCAGCCCCTCCATGATGACCAAGCATTGTTTGAGTTGTTGTGTATGGAAACCTATCAGGCAGGCCTGTCTTGGGAAACGGTGCTCAACAAACGCCAAGCTTTCCGAGAAGCCTTTCATGGCTATCAAGTTCAAGCGGTGGCAGACATGACCGACACCGAATTGGAAGCCTTGCTGGATAATCCAGCTATCATCCGAAACAGAGCCAAGATTTTTGCTACACGCGCTAACGCCCAAGCCTTTCTACGGTTACAGGCAGAATGTGGCTCTTTTGATGCCTATCTTTGGTCTTTTGTTGAGGGGAAAACTGTCGTTAACGATGTTCCCGATTATCGTCAAGCACCAGCTAAAACACCCTTGTCTGAGAAATTAGCCAAAGATCTCAAAAAAAGAGGTTTCAAGTTCACAGGCCCAGTCGCTGTCTTGTCTTTTCTACAGGCTGCAGGTCTAGTTGATGACCACGAGAATGATTGTGAATGGAAAAGCGTAAGTTAGTGAGTGTAGCGTTTAATTATTTGAGAATAGAGAAAAAGCTGAGAAACTCATCTCAGCTTTTTATACATACTATTAGATTTGTTAAAGTGAAGTCAAAAAAGTGATTCCACCTAAAATAACACCAGCTGAATTTGGAATGATTAGTATCCAATCCTTTTTAGGTTCTTTTGTCCATCCATAAATAACCCAGATTAAGCAAGATATAGCAGCTGATAAAGGTTGAAATGGTTGAGCTTTATTTCCCTGTAAATTAGCGATAATTTGAGGTATGTAGGCAATAAATACTATAATTCCAATAAAGGCACCAATAGAACCTACGATTCGATTAATTTTTTGTTTTGTCATATACACCTCCTTCAAAAGGATATCATAGAAATTAGCGAAATGCAATAAATTCAGATACAAATTGTAACGAAAACGAATACAAAAGCACAAAAATAGAGAAACTATTTATTTTTTGTTATAGTCAAAGCGAATGATTTGCTCCTTTGCATCTACATAGGCGTGAACTCCGAAGGGTACAATTGCTCTTGGAGTTGCGTGGCCGACATTGAGATTATAGACAATCGGGATATTGCTGTCAATGATATCCAATAGTGCCTCTTTATAGTCGTTATAGAAAGTTTCATCCATAGGTTTCCCGACCAAGAGTCCACTGATGACCTCGAATATGCCAGTTTCCTTTAAAGTCCGTAACATCTTTTTGAAGTCTTCCGGCTCAGGCTTTTCTTCGCTTGTTTCTAGCAAGAGGATTTTTCCTTCCCAGTCTGACAAGTCAGGGAAAAGTTTGTATTTTTGACAGAGATCCGTGCTGTCTGCGTATCGAGAGTTGTTAAAGATATCGTAGAGGGATTCGAGACACCCACCGAGGATTTCCCCTTCGAATTGGGCATTTCCTTGTAACAAGTCAAAACCAGTGTTTGCATGACTGACACGAGGTGTTCCTAGATCCTTGGGACTGAAGTCAGTCCTTTCATCATACCAAACGTCACTAGGGCGGATTTCTGAGATTCTTCCCGTCTCAATCAATTCTTTAAAGTAGTGAAGGCTATAGGCTAGCATTTCTTTGTCTAATTCACAAATGTCTGCTAAGAAGGATTGACCATAAAAAGTCTTGATTCCTAGTTTATGCAACATGAGATGGTTCATGGTTGTATCTGAGAAGCCAAGAAAAATCTTCTGTTTGATAACCTTTTGTAGTTGGTCATTTTCAAAAAGATAAGGTAGTAAGCGATAGGTATCGTCTCCACCGATGGCACATAGGATCATATCGATGCTATCATCGGAAAAGGCTTGCATCAAATCTTTCGCACGCGCTTCGGGGTGGTCCTTGATAAAGTCTAAGCCTTTTAACGAATGGGGCAAAAAGATAGGATTGAGTCCCAAATCCCTGAGACGTTGGACCCCCAAGTCCACTTCATGTTTGACAAAGTCTTCTCCGATAATGCCACTAGATAAACTAACAATACCAATAGTAGAAACCATATCTCATCCTCCTAGAAATAGATTGATACTCTTCGAAAATCAAATTCAAACCACGTCAGCTTTGCCTTGCCGTATATATGTTACTGACTTCGTCAGTTCTATCTACAACCTCAAAGCAGTGCTTTGAGCAACCTGCGGCTAGCTTCCTAGTTTGCTCTTTGATTTTCATTGAGTATGGGCCTATTTTATCACAAAAGATAAGAGAAAGCTATGTGGGATGTCAGAGGAATACTTTTAAATCAGGAAAGTAGTAAAAAAGCAACCGTACCTGCAGTTGCTTTTATAATTCTCTTAATAACGTGTTGGCCCTGCACTTGCGCTGCGGATGTTCAAGCGTTTTTTGAGATAGAAGCGAAGGGCTAGGAGGGCTGCTCCGATAATAGCCAGTGGCAATGGAGCAAGTACTGGGTTAAGGCTAGCTGGTAGGAAGCTTGTTGCAAAGAAGACAAGCAACCAAAGGAACATAGAAGCTAGGATAACCAGTACAGATTTCCAGAAAGGTGGACGTTGACTGCGGTCCATATCTGGTCCATAGTATTGGTAAACAAAGTAGTACATCAAGTAGAAGGCAAATCCACCAACCAGTCCAACTAATAGGAGAGTAATTAAACCGTAACCAATAGCCTGATCTGCTGAGAAGAAGGTTGTGAGGGCGCTGACGAGGGCAAAGAGGCTAGTGATGAAAAGGGCTGAGTCCATAATCATGAGTTTTGGATCATCGTTTTCTTTTGGATGCTCTTTTTCATATTGCTCCTTGACAGTGAAGCTATGAGCCCAGTGAGTTGGTGCACCGTAGAGGGAACGAGCAGTAGTACCCTTGGCTTGCTCTTCAAGGATTTGAGGAATGACTTCCTCAAAAATAGTCTTGATTTCAGCGTCTGTTTTTCCATCTTTGATGAATTGTTGGGTAGCGATGTGGATAAATTCTTGATTTTTCTTTGTTAATTTTTGTAGATCAATCTGAGACATAGGAACTCCTCTTAGAACCATTTTTTATGGATGAGATAGAGAGTGAGCGAGACACTCATAGCAAAGGCGATAAAGACGATTAACCAGAAGGCATTTGGCTCTCCGTTTAGGGGGATTTCATTATCCTTAAAGTTCATCCCGTAGGCAGAAAAGACCATGGTTGGGATGGACATGACGATGGTCACAAGGGCCAAGGTTTTCATGATGTTGTTCTGGTTGTTAGAAATGATAGAGGCGAAGGTCTCTGTCATAGAATGCAAGACGTTTCCATAAATGTCTGCCATCTCGATGGCCTGTTGGGTTTCAATCAGGGTATCTTCAAGCAGGTCTTCGTCCTCAAGGTATTTCTTGATATTGCTGGTTGAGCTGGTCAATTTCTTAATCACACGCTCATTTGTTTTGAGGGAGGCCTTGAAATAGACGATAGTTTTTTCCAATTCCATGAGCTCAATCAATTCTTCATTACGAGTTGATTGATGCAGTTGACTTTCGATTTGTTCACTCTTACGGTCAATCGAACGAAGGGCTGTTAGGTAAAGCTCTGCATTGCGATAAAGAATCTGGAAGATAAAACGCGAACGCATGAAGGTATAGAAATTACGCAATCGACGGTTGATAAAGACATCGAGGACTGGTAATGGTTCCAAACAAGTAGTGATAATGGTTTCCTCAGTGATGATAATACCAAGCGGGATGGTTACGTAGTAGGTGCGGTTATTTCTTTCTTCTGTGACCGGCACGTCTACGATAATCAGGGTGTACTCGTCTTCAATGGTAATACGAGACATTTCTTCCGCATCGAGCGGTGCTCGAAGGTCGGCAATATCAATATCGAAGGCATTAGCGATTTCGAGTGATTCATTTTGAGTCGGATTGACGAGATTGATCCAAGTACCCGGTTCAAGCGTATCGATCTCTTTAAATTCAGTTGTTGTAGAGAGAAAAACTTGTTTCATATCCCTTATCCTTTCTCATTTTTCAGATTTTTTCACACCGTACTATTATACTACAAAATCGGCCTTTTGGGTAATAGAATCTCACTTTTTTTGGTATAATGGTAAGCAATAATGGACTAGAAAGAACAAAGATGCAAGATAAAATTGTCATTCATGGGGCGCGTGCCCATAATTTAAAAAATATTGATGTGGAGATTCCGCGAGACAAGTTGGTTGTTGTGACCGGTTTGTCAGGTTCAGGGAAATCCAGTCTGGCCTTTGATACCCTCTATGCGGAGGGGCAACGTCGCTATGTGGAGAGTTTGTCAGCCTACGCTCGCCAGTTTTTGGGAAATATGGAGAAACCAGATGTAGATGCTATTGATGGTCTCAGCCCAGCTATTTCCATCGACCAGAAAACGACTAGTAAAAATCCTCGCTCGACGGTGGGAACGACGACTGAAATCAATGACTATCTGCGTCTCCTCTACGCGCGTGTGGGGACGCCTTACTGTATCAACGGGCATGGGGCTATCAAGGCTTCTTCTGTGGAGCAAATCGTGGATAAGGTTTTAGAGTTGCCTGAACGCCAGCGCTTGCAGATTTTGGCCCCTGTCATCCGCAAGAAAAAAGGCCAACATAAGAGTGTTATCGAGAAGGTTCAGAAAGATGGGTATGTTCGTGTCCGTGTGGATGGGGAAGTCTATGATGTGACCGAAGTGCCAGAGTTGTCCAAGAGCAAGCAACACAATATTGATGTCGTGGTTGACCGTATTGTTATCAAGGAGGGTATCCGTAGTCGTCTCTTTGATTCCATTGAGGCTGCCCTTCGTATTGCAGAAGGTTATGTCATTATCGACACTATGGACGACTCTGAGTTGCTCTTCTCTGAGCATTATGCCTGCCCAGTTTGTGGATTTACTGTTCCAGAGTTAGAGCCGCGTCTCTTCTCCTTCAATGCTCCTTTTGGTTCTTGTAGTGAGTGTGACGGCTTGGGCATCAAGCTGGAGGTGGATACTGATTTGGTAGTACCAGATGCCAGCAAAACCTTACGTGAGGGAGCGCTAGCACCTTGGAATCCTATCTCATCCAACTACTATCCAAACATGCTAGAGCAGGCTATGACAGCCTTTGGAGTGGATATGGATAAGCCTTTTGAGGACTTGTCAGAAGAAGACAAAAACTTGATTCTCTACGGCTCAGATGGCAAGGAATTCCATTTCCACTATGAGAATGAATTTGGCGGTGTGCGTGATATTGACATTCCTTTTGAGGGAGTTGTCAATAATATCAAGCGTCGCTATCACGAGACAAACAGCGACTACACTCGCACCCAGATGCGCCTCTACATGAATGAGCTGACCTGCGGAACTTGTCATGGTTATCGCCTCAATGACCAGGCCTTATCTGTCCGCGTGGGTGGTGAGCAAGGGCCACATATCGGAGAAATTTCAGACCTGTCTATTGCAGATCACTTGGAATTGGTGAGTCAGCTAACCTTATCTGAAAATGAAGCCATCATTGCTCGTCCTATTCTCAAGGAAATCAAGGATCGTTTGACCTTCCTTAATAACGTGGGTCTTAACTATCTGACCCTGTCTCGTTCGGCAGGAACCCTTTCAGGTGGGGAAAGTCAGCGTATTCGCTTGGCAACCCAGATTGGTTCTAACCTATCAGGTGTCCTCTATATCCTAGATGAGCCGTCAATTGGTCTTCACCAGAGGGACAATGACCGTCTTATTGCCAGTCTCAAAAAGATGCGTGACTTGGGTAATACACTCATTGTGGTGGAACATGATGAAGATACCATGCGCGAAGCGGATTATCTGATTGACGTTGGTCCTGGTGCGGGTGTTTTTGGTGGGGAGATTGTTGCTGCGGGTACGCCCAAGCAGGTTGCTCGCAATAGCAAGTCTATCACAGGTCAGTACTTGTCAGGCAAACGTGCCATTCCAGTACCAGAAGAGCGTCGTGTCGGTAATGGTCGTTTTATAGAAGTGACAGGAGCGCGTGAGAACAACTTGCAAAATATTACTGTTCGATTCCCACTAGGAAAATTCATCGCAGTGACAGGGGTGTCAGGTTCAGGAAAATCGACCTTAATCAACAGCATCCTCAAAAAAGCTATTGCCCAGAAGCTTAACCGCAATTCAGACAAACCTGGTAAGTTTAAAACGATTACAGGGATTGAGCATGTCGACCGCTTGATTGATATTGATCAGAGCCCTATCGGACGAACGCCGAGGTCTAACCCTGCTACCTATACGGGAGTTTTTGACGATATACGTGACCTCTTTGCCCAGACAAACGAAGCCAAGATTCGAGGCTACAAGAAAGGGCGTTTCAGTTTCAACGTCAAGGGTGGTCGCTGTGAAGCCTGCTCAGGTGATGGGATCATCAAGATTGAGATGCACTTCTTGCCAGATGTTTATGTGGCTTGTGAAGTCTGCCACGGAACCCGCTACAACAGTGAGACCCTAGAAGTCCACTACAAGGAAAAGAATATCTCGCAGGTCTTGGATATGACTGTCAACGACGCGGTAGAGTTCTTCCAACACATTCCAAAGATTCAACGTAAACTCCAGACCATCAAGGATGTGGGGCTAGGCTATGTAACGCTAGGGCAACCAGCTACCACCCTTTCTGGGGGAGAAGCCCAGCGTATGAAACTGGCTAGTGAACTTCACAAACGATCGACAGGAAAATCTTTCTACATTCTGGACGAGCCGACGACAGGGCTTCATACCGAGGATATCGCTCGCTTGCTTAAGGTTTTAGCTCGCTTTGTCGATGATGGCAATACAGTCCTCGTTATCGAGCACAATCTAGATGTTATTAAGACAGCAGACCATATTATTGACTTGGGACCTGAGGGCGGTGTCGGTGGTGGAACCATCATCGCAACAGGAACTCCAGAAGAAGTAGCTGCTAACCAAGCCAGCTACACAGGACATTATTTGAAAGGAAAATTACATCATGAATAAACGCGTACAAGCATTTCTAGATAAAATGCAAGAAAAAGAACTAGATGGTATCATCATCAATAACCTTAAAAACGTCTATTATTTGACTGGTTTTTGGGGCTCAAACGGAACAGTCTTCATCAGCCGTGACCGTCAGGTCTTGGTGACAGACTCTCGCTATATCATTGCAGCTAAGCAAGAAACCAGTGGCTTTGAGATTGTGGCAGACCGTGATGAATTGGCTGTCATTGCAGGAATTGTCAAGGACATGGGCTTGTCTCGAATCGGTTTTGAGGATGAGATTTCAGTTTCTTATTATCACCGTATGCGGGCAACCTTTGAAGGAATTGACTTGCTTCCACAAACTCAGTTTGTCGAAGGTCTTCGAA
>CAURES010000050.1:0-11714 GCA_963523725.1 uncultured Streptococcus sp. | reverse complement strand
AACAGGGACTGGAGCGTGGGAAAGTTGAAGGAAGGGAAGAAGGGAAACTTTTTGCATTTCTGGATATGGTACGCCAACATGTTTTAACTTCCGAATTTGCAAGTGATCAATTGGGTATGACTGTCGCTGAGTTTGAGGCGTTATTGAAAGATTAAGACAATCACAAATAATGGACAAGAAAACCACCTAGTCAAGATGGCGTTCTTGGAACTCAAAAAATACAGAGAAACCAGCAAAGACGAGGTTCGTAAACCGTGGTTGGAGTTTTTGTAAATCATTAAATCAATGACAGATTTTTCCGTAATAGATGGAAGAATCTGTTTTTTTAGTTATGCTAGATGTGGGATCTGAAATAGTAAGATATAGTGTATTGAAATAAGATATGAACAAAGAAATTAGGAAAGTCAAATTATAGTTAAATGAAATAAAAACTGAACAAATTGATTGCGGAATTCAAGCTAATTTCTAGCAATGTTTTAGAAAA
Organism: uncultured Streptococcus sp.; assembly: GCA_963523725.1. GTDB lineage: Bacteria > Bacillota > Bacilli > Lactobacillales > Streptococcaceae > Streptococcus. The sequence goes on along the minus strand of CAURES010000050.1, from coordinate 11,230 downwards.
CTCGGTGAACTATTTCGAATTCAATCTACTATAATTTCTAGAAATTTTTTAGAATCCGCAGTGTGCTATTTTAGATTCAATAAATTGTGCTTTTAGAAACAAAAAAAGAGCATTTCCGCTCTTTCTTCTCCTATTCAATCTTATTTTGTTGCTTCTTTCTTTTGGAAAGTGGTTTGGTAATTTACTTTAATCGTTACTGTCATGTGAGAGTCCTCGTTTCTTTTTGATGACTCTAGTATAAGGGCCAAACCTGAAAGCTAGCTTAAGATTTCCTTAGAGAAAGCTTATACTCAATGAAAATCAAAGAGCAAACTAGGAAACTAGCCGCAGGCTGTACTTGAGTACGGCAAGGCGAAGTTAACGTGGTTTGAATTTGATTTTCGAAGAGTATTAATCTAAATGTTCTTTCTTTTCCAAGTGAAGGGCAATCATGCGCCACTCTGGATCCTCTTGCCAGCCTTCTATAGAACTAATATAGCTAGCCACTTTTCTGGCTTCTTCTAAAATAGGAAAATCTTCGATAATATCAGCCACTTGGAACTCTGGAAGTCCTGACTGTCTGGTTCCAAAAATTTCACCTGAACCACGCATTTTCAAATCTTCCTCCGCAAGGACAAATCCATTGGTGGTTTCTGTCATGATGCGCATGCGGTCTTTCCCAGAATCCGTCTTGGGATTGGCAACGAGAACCGCATAGGACTGCTTATCTCCCCGACCGACACGACCTCTAAGCTGGTGAAGCTGGCTGAGACCGAAGCGATCGGCATCCATGATAATCATGACGGTAGCATTGGGAACATTGACCCCGACCTCGATAACTGTCGTCGAAACCAGAATATCTGTTTTTCTCTCTTTGAACTCCTGCATAATCTGGTCTTTTTCATCACTCTTCATCTTGCCATGTAGGAGGGCTACTTCGGCCTTACCAGCAAAATGAGCCGTCAACTCTTCTGATAAGGCAATGGCATTTTTCAAATCCAGAGCTTCTGATTCTTCAATCAAGGGAGAGATGACATAGGCTTGAGAACCTTTTTGGATTTCTCCCTCTAACCAAGTCAAGACCTGAGGTAGTTGCTCATGCTTGATCCAGCGAGTCACAATAGGCTTCCGTCCTGCTGGCATCTGGTCAATAATGGAAACATCCATATCGCCAAAGGCTGTGATGGCCAAGGTTCGTGGGATGGGAGTCGCCGTCATCATGAGAACGTCAGGATTGTCTCCTTTTTCCCGTAAAATACGCCTTTGCCCCACACCAAATCGGTGCTGCTCATCGATAATAATCAAACCAAGACGAGCATACTCCACCCCATCCTGAATCAGAGCGTGGGTTCCGATAATCAAATCAGCTTCACCCTTAGCAATAGTCTCCAAGACTTCTCTCTTTTCTGCAGCTTTCAAGGAACCTGTCAAGAGAGCCAGTTGCAAGTCTGGAAAGAGACTCTGTAAACTCTCAAAATGTTGCTCTGCAAGGATTTCTGTTGGCACCATGAGAGCAGCCTGGTAGCCAGCTGTCACTGTCGCATACATAGCCAAGCCAGCGACTACCGTTTTCCCGCTCCCCACATCCCCTTGTAGAAGACGATTCATGTGGTGGTCCGACTTCATGTCGGTCAAAATTTCCTGCAAACTCTTTTCCTGAGCTGTGGTCAGGACAAAAGGCAGCCTTTCTTTGACTGCTGTCACTTTTTCCTGAGACCAATTCAGGACCAGACCACTTCCCTGAACTCTATTTTCAGACTTGAGCGTCTGCAATTGCATTTGGAAATAAAAGAGTTCCTCAAATTTAATACGGCGAATGGCTTGCTTGTATTCTGCCAAATCCTTGGGGAAATGCATAGCACGAACTGCCTGACAACGGGACATGAGTTTGTATTTATCGAGCAAAGACTGGGGAAGATTTTCCTCTATCAAGAGATCCAGTCCCTGATCAAAGGCTGTCTTGATAACTTTGACCAGACTGGCCTGACTGATTCCCTGAGCCAAGCGATAGACAGGTTGGAGGTCATCTTCCACCTGAGCCAGAACCTTCATCCCTGTCAGGCTAGCCTTGGCGCGGTCCCATTTTCCAAAGACAGCAAGGGTTGCTCCCAACTCTATCTTATCTGCTAGATAGGGCTGGTTAAAGAAATTTACCGCAAAAACAACTTCTCCCTGCTTGAGGCTAAAACGCAGGCGATTACGCTTAAAACCATAATACTGGACACTGGCAGGAGTCACGACTTGACCAGATAGGACTGCCTTCTCCCCGTCCTCTAGTTCCAATACTTGCTTGGTTTTGAAGTCTTCATAACGGAAAGGAAAGTAGAGCAAGAGGTCTTGCAAGTTTTCAATTCCTAGTTTGGCGTATTTTTCTGCTGACTTTGGTCCCACACCAGGTAAGACATGCAAGGGTTGATGTAGATTCATGCTCCCCCTCCTTTCTTTGTTTTAATAATACTCTCTCGGAATGCGATCGCTGAGAAGACAAATCACCTCATAGTTAATAGTCCCACGGTAGGTCGCTACCTGAGTAGCTGTAATTTCCTTGTCACCGTTGGAGCCAATCAAGGTTACTTTTGTTCCTAGCGGATAAATCTTAGGCAAGCGAATGGTGATTTGGTCCATAGAAACTCGTCCAACAATTGGGCAAGCTTGCCCATCTACCAAGACAGCGAAATTTTGCATGTCTCGTGTCCATCCATCCGCATAGCCGATCGGTACGGTCGCGATGACTTGCTCGCTGTCCGCCTGATAGGTAGCTCCGTAGCCCATGCAAGCTCCAGCTGGAACTGTCTTGACATGGACCAGGGCAGATTGCAAGGTCAAGGCTGGTGTCAAATAATAAGGCAAGTCCAAAACCTCTCCGCTAGGATTAAGACCATACATAGCATCTCCCATACGGACCGCATTGAAAATAGTCTCTGCATGCCAAAGAGTCGTTGCCGAATTACTTGCGTGAACCAGTCTTGGAACTTCCTTCATACTAGCTAAAATAGTTTTAAACCGTTCTAACTGGGCATTAAAGTAGTCATCTGATTCCTCATCTGCAGTAGCAAAGTGGGTAAAAATCCCTTCAACACGAGCACCATGTTGTTGGAGCAAGTCTTGAGCCTGATCAGCCTCACTAGCCTCTCTAAAACCAATCCGTCCCATGCCTGAGTCAATCTTGAGGTGGACTGTCAAACCTGATAGGTCTGCTTCCCTATCTAAGAGGGCTTGGATCCACTCCAGTCCAGCCACTGTCAAGGTGATGTCGTATTCTTTAGCAAGAGAAACAGCTTCGATTTCAGAAACTCCTAAAATGAGGATTCGGTTGCTGAGTCCAGCCTGTCTGAGTTCAATAGCTTCATCAATATTGGAAACGCAAAAACCATCAACATCATCTTGAATCGCCGTGGCAACAGCAACAGCCCCATGCCCATAGGCATTAGCCTTGACTACTGCAAATTTGAGTGTTCCTTGAGGGATATGAGCCCCCATTTGCTGAATATTTTGTCGAATAGCTCTCAGATGAATCAGAGCCTTGGTTGGTCTATGCGGACTAGCTTTCATGATTTTCCTCCAAAATGACACTAGCTGTCACAAACTGATCTGTATGGCTGATAGACAGCCAAATCTTTCCTGAAAATGGTGCCTGACTAAAATAAGGCGCCCCGCGTTCATTGTTCAAGACTTCCAAATCCTGAAAACCGAGCTTGCCAATACCCGTTCCCATAGCCTTGGAAAAGGCCTCCTTAGCCGACCAGCGACCAGCCAAATATTCGATTTGCCTGCGCCCTTTAAGACTAGTGAACCGCTCCATTTCCTTAGCGGTCAGCACGCGCTTAGCAAAGCCTTCATGTCGTGTAACTGCGCTTTCTATCGAAGCCAATTCTTCGATGTCAATTCCGTGTCCAACTATCATTCTCATCAAAAGGAGTTGAGATTCCCCCAACTCCATCCTTTTCACTTATTTTGTCAAAGTAGCATAAATTTCTTCTACCAAGGCCTCTGTATTTTCCCAACCTAGACAAGGATCGGTAATAGAGCAACCAAAGACCTCTGGTTGGTTTTGACGACCATCTGCTAGGTAGGATTCGATCATAAAGCCTCGAACCGTCTTTTTGATTTTCTCATTCCAATCACGATTTTGCAAGGTCTGGCGAACAATTCGAATCTGCTCCATATATTGCTTGCCTGAGTTATCATGGTTGGTATCAATGAGAATAAAAGGATTTTCAAGTCCCATGGCTTCATAGCGCTCAATGGCATTTAGCAGGGTTTCATAGTAAAAGTTAGGCTCATTTTTCCCATATTCATTAACTGCTCCACGAAGGATGACGTGAGCCAAGGGATTTCCTGAAGTCTCAACTTCTTGACCATGGAAGAGGAAGGTTTGTTTGTTTTGAGCGGCATAGATACCGTTAAACATAACGCCAAGATTTCCTGAGGTTGGATTTTTCATCCCGACTGGTGCATCAATTCCTGAGGCCACAAAGCGGTGCTCTTGGTCTTCCACAGAACGAGCACCAACAGCATGGTAGCTGACCAAATCATCTACCAAGACCAGATTTGACGGATAAAGCATCTCATCTGCCGTTGTCAAACCAGTCTCTGTAATCACGCGGTAGTGCAACTGGCGCACAGCCTGCAAGCCGTTAATCAGACTTGGAGCCTTAGACGTATCAGGTTGGTGAACCAAGCCCTTATAGCCGTCTCCGTTGGTGCGAGGTTTAGCTGTATAAACACGCATAACCATGAAAATCTTGTCCGCCACCTTCTTTTGCAAGGCTGATAAACGGCGGGCATATTCCAAGACAGCCTCTTCATTGTCAGAAGAGCAAGGACCAATCACCAAAAGAATTCGGTCATCTTCTCCTGAAATGATGTCTGCCAATTCTCTGTCACGACGCTCCTTTAGTCGCAAGGCTTCCGCAGACAATTGGGTTTCTGCCTTGATTGCTTCAATATCGATTTCTTGACCTTTTTCAATAAATGCCATCTTATTCTCCTAACGTTTGGTAGATTTCTCTGACAAGGACTTCCGTATTTTCCCAGCCAAGGCAAGGGTCTGTGATAGACTTGCCAAATACTTCCGGTTCGTTTTGACGGCCGTCTTCTAGATAAGACTCAATCATAAAGCCACGAACATACTGCTTGATCTTTTCATTCCAATCACGATTAATCAAGGTCTGGCGGACAATTCGAATCTGGTCCATATATTGCTTGCCAGAATTGTCATGATTGGTGTCCACAATGATAAAGGGATTTTCCAAGCCCATTTTCTCATACTGAGCAATGGTATCCATCAAATTATCATAGTAGTAGTTAGGAATATTCTTACCATACTCATTGATTGCTCCACGAAGAATGGCGTGCGAAAGCGGGTTCCCAGTTGTTTCCACTTCTTTTCCTAGGAAAAGGAAACTTTGTTTGTTTTGAGCAGCATAAATCCCATTAAACATAACATTGAGATTTCCAGAGGTTGGATTTTTAAAACCAGTCGCGAAATCTGCCCCACTGGCCACAAAGCGGTGTTGCTGATCTTCAACCGAACGAGCACCAACCGCCATGTAAGAAATCAAATCATCCACAAGCGGAAGATTTTCAGGATAAAGCATTTCATCAGCAGTAGTCATACCTGTTTCCGTGATGACACGATAATGAAGATGGCGAACGGCTTTGATTCCATTGATAAGACTAGGCGCTTCTGTCGCGTTAGGCTGGTGAATCAAGCCTTTATAGCCATCTCCATTGGTACGAGGTTTAGCAGTATAAACACGCATAACCATAAAGATACGGTCTGCCACTTCTTCTTGCAAAGCTGCCAAACGCTTAGCGTATTCAAGAACAGCTTCTTCATTGTCAGATGAGCATGGCCCGATTACCAAGAGAATCCGTTGGTCTTCTCCACGTATAATGGCTTCTAGCTCTTGATCGCGCTGTGATTTTCTCTCCAAAGCTTGGCCTTCTAATTTTGATAAGGCACGAACTTCTTCAATATTAATTTTAGGACTTTTTGCTGTAAATACCATAACTCATCTCCTTATAAATCAAACGGATACCAAGTAAAAATTTACTTTTCACAAGGTATCCGCCTCTAAACTATCTCATTTTATTGTCTTTTACCGTGACAGTTTTTAAACTTCTTACCAGAACCACATGGGCAAAGTTCATTCCGTCCAATCTGACTCAAATCCAAATCTTCTGGTATATTTGCTTGGTGGGCAGCGATATTGCGGGTCGCTGTTGTACTGATATGGTGTTCTGCTTGTGGTCTTTCTTGTTCATGAATTTGTGCTTTCATCATCAAGCGTGTCACATCAAACTCAATCGAACCAATCATATCATTAAACATACGGAAACCTTCTGCCTGATACTCAACAACAGGGTTGTTCTGAGCATAACCACGAAGTCCAACCGCGTTACGCAATTGATCAAGGGCATCGATATGATCTGTCCACTTGTTATCTACCACTCGTAGAATCAAGACTTTTTGGAATTCTTTAACTGCTTCTTCATCGCGTAGTTTTGAAACCTGACTATCGTAAACTTGCAAGGCACGTTGGAAGAGTTCTTCCTTAATAGCCTTATCAGACAAACCTGACAAGTCTTCGATTGAAATAGAATCTTCTGGAAGCAAGTTGTACTTAGCAAAGTTCAAAATTGCCTCTAGTTTTTCATCTTGTTTGGCACGCGCATGACCATCAACGACACGACCAATCGTACGTTTAATCATAGCCTGAATTTCAGGTGCCAAGTCACGATCTGCAGTGATGACATCGTAACGTTGAGCATAGATAATCTCACGTTGTTCACGCATGACATCATCGTATTGAAGGACTTGTTTACGGGTATCGTAGTTATTTCCTTCGACACGTTTTTGCGCTGCTTCAACCTGACGTGTCAACATACGAGACTCAATCGCCTCTTCAGACATGTTGAGACGTTCAAAGATTCCCTTCAAGCGTTCAGAACCAAAACGTTTCATCAAATCGTCTTCGAGAGATAGGTAGAATTGTGACTCACCTGGGTCTCCCTGACGACCTGAACGTCCACGAAGCTGGTTGTCGATACGACGGCTTTCATGACGTTCTGTACCAATAACACAAAGTCCTCCAAGTTCACGAACTCCTTCACCAAGCTTGATGTCGGTACCACGACCGGCCATGTTGGTTGCGATAGTAACGGCACCACGTTGACCAGCATTCATGATAATTTGGGCTTCTTTATAGTGGTTTTTGGCGTTCAAGACTTCGTGAGGAACACCAGCTGCGACCAATTTCTTAGAAATGTAGTCACTAGTTTCAACCGCTACTGTACCAACCAAGACAGGCTGACCTTTTTGGTAACGAGCCTTAACGTCTTCGACAACCGCCTTAAACTTAGCCTCGATACTTGCATAAAGAAGGTCTGAGTGGTCAATACGTTGAACAGGACGGTTTGTTGGGATTGGAATAACACGAATGTTGTAAATTTCACGGAATTCTTCTTCCTCAGTCTTACCTGTACCCGTCATACCAGACAATTTCTTGTACATACGGAAAAGGTTTTGGTAAGTAATTGAGGCAGATGTCTTGGTTTCATCCTGAATTGGCACACCTTCTTTAGCTTCAATGGCTTGGTGCAATCCATCAGAATAACGACGACCTTCCATGGTACGACCTGTAAATTGGTCAACGATCAAGATTTCTTGCTCTTCGCTCACCACATAGTCAATATCGAGAAGCATGATGTAGTTGGCACGAAGGGCGTTATCGATAAAGTGAGTCAAAGCTACGTTTTCGATGTCATAGAGGTTTTCAAGTTTGAAGTAGCTTTCAGCCTTGTCAATCCCTGAATCAGACAAACCAATAGTCTTAGACTGCACATCGATGATGTAGTCGTCTTTGTCCAAAGATTTTACATAGTGGTCTGCCATGTGATACAACTGACTGGTTTCAACAGCGTTAGCACCTGATACGATCAAAGGTGTACGCGCCTCGTCAATCAAGATTGAGTCAACCTCATCGACCAAGGCATAGTTAAGCGGACGTTGTACCATGTTTTCAGCGCGAACAACCATGTTGTCACGAAGGTAGTCAAATCCGATTTCTGAGTTGGTTGAATAAGTGATATCACACTCATAGGCTTCTTTTTTCTCCATTGGAGATTTGGCAGCCAAGTTGATTCCTACTGACAAACCAAGCCATGAGTACAATTCACCCATCTCAGTCGCGTCACGTTCTGATAGGTATTCATTGACCGTAACTACGTGAACCCCTTTACCTGAAAGGGCATTGAGGTATACGGGCATGGTCGCAGTCAAGGTTTTCCCTTCCCCTGTACGCATCTCTGGCACGTCACCATGGTGAAGAACGATTCCCCCCATGACCTGAACCTTATATGGGAAGAGGCCTAGGACACGTTTGGCACCCTCACGGACAACCGCAAATGCTTCATAAAGCAATGAATCCAGTGATTCTCCATTTTGATAACGTTCTTTAAATTCAACTGTTTTTGCTTTTAGTTGGTCATCTGTCAAAGCAGCCATTTGGTCTTCGTATTTGAAAACCTTGTCAGCCATCTTTTCCAGACGACGGATTTCTCCTTTATCATTTTCGATAATTGTTTTTAAAATATTAGCCATGTTTTTCCTTACTTTAAATTCCGAATATTTTAGAATGTTCTTTTAATTTTAGCACAATTACTGATTATTTTCAAGGAAGAATCCCCATTTTGAAAAGGAAAAAGAGGCTAGTTTCCAAGCTAACCTCTCTGACTTTTATGATGATTTAATTGCCAACAAAAATCGGCAAAATCGCAAATAGGATAAATAGATTTATCCAAAGAGAAAAACAGCAGATCAATCCAAAAACAAAGAGACTGACTTTCTTGGACAGCAAGGCCATCAAAATAGACAGAATACCAAAAACTAGTAAAACTTTCTGTATGATTAAGAGATTGATAGATATTCCCAGAACTGGTTTATCCCAAGGAACAAAGAAGAAAGCCAGCCAGATCAGCAGAACTAAACCAATATAAACCTTGGAATAGCGTGTAATAAATGATTTTAGATTCAACATCCTATAGCTCCAATCGTTTCAAAATAAACTCTGATAGCATCCGCAACCCATAAGGCACTTTCTGGTATCCAACGTCTGTTAACTTTTATAAAATCGACTAACTGACGATTACACTCACAATTAGCTCCAATACCAGCTCCCCACTTGTAACATCTATCATGATTTTGGCAACCTTGATCCAAAACGTCTACCACAGGTAAAGTAAATCCTTCCCCGTCGTAACCAGGACCACAGTAATTCCCGTGAACAGGCAATCCTGCCTTAAAATATTTAGCAGGTGTAAACGTATTTGAACTATAGTCTTCGCTTATTGTCTCTACCAATAAACCCATGTCAATTACATCTTTCGCTTGTTTATCTTGAACCGCTTTATCATAATCAAAATAAATCCTATCTTTATCTTTTACAAGATAACTCTTCAACAATTCTCCGTTACGAAAACTTCTATCGCTAACTTCCAAAGAGTTTAAGTTATCATGTGAATTAGAGTCTGCAAAAACATTTTTTCCAGCAAATAAAAGTAAGAAGGCAGATAAAGCAACTAAACAAATTTTAACGATAGTTTTCATGACTACTCCTCCTAATAAACATAAGTTATAAGCTAAATACACAAACAATATTTTTACCAAAGGAAAGTTAATTTTTGGTAAATGTACTAAATACACATAAACTTAAAGCTTGTCAAATGAGTTTAAGAAATACATGTTTTATATTATTCTAACAGATGATATTTCATATATTCTCCTCCTTATCTATAAGCTATAAAATATTTAGGTTTTCGCTATAATAAAAATACAACAAGTATGTTAAGACTTAACTAAAGAAGATAAATAACACATCAATTAGTCACTCCCAAAACCATATATCAAACCATGGGATTAGAGCTTCCCAATCATTACAATATATAGCAAAATTGAGTGAATCTTCTATTTCCATGACTTTTTCCCTCCTTTTTGATATAATAATACCACCTTTTTCTACGTTTTTTATAAATGTAGAAAATATTCACACTTGTCTAGGAGGAACAATATGAGATGGGATTATGGACAAATTTTTAAAGAAATTCGAAAGTCAAAAGGATTGACCCAACAAGATGTATGTGGACAAGTCATACATCGGACAACTCTAACAAATATTGAACACGGTAAAGTTATTCCCAGTTTTGAAAACATGGTATTTCTTCTTGAACAAATTGATATGAGCTTAGCAGAATTCAAGTATATATGCAACGAATACCATCCTAGTAAAAGACGAGACATTATTGTAGAGAGCCAAAATCCGTCTACTTTTCATGATACTAGAAAAATGGTTGAACTCACTGAGAAGTGTCAAAAATATCTTAAGACACATCACGATGTTCCTATTCAAAATATCTATCGTCATACAAAAATTGTCACAGAGTTACGAACTAAAGGATTCAAAAACAACCACGTCTTGAAAGATTTGTCTGAAGAAATTTGGGACTATCTTGAACCTATGGATACATGGTACATTAGTGATTTGAAATTGCTTGGAACCATTCTCTTTTTCTTTCCTTCTGAAAATCTTCCCCTTCTTATTGATAGAATTATGAAAACCATCGAGAAATATAAATACTTCCGAGAAACAAAAGTATTTTTATCATCTTTTTTAGCCAATCTCTCCACTGTATATTTTCAACATCATTTATTCAAAGAATGTGAAACAATCACCCTACAACTTTTGGTATTAGCAGAAGAATTAAAAATATACGATATTCTTGGATTTTCTCAAGTACGTTTGGGAATACTGCAACATAACTCCGATTTGATTGATAAAGGAATAACTTTATTACGACTAACCAAAGAAGAGGCATTAGTTAAAATACTCGAAAAAGAAATTAATGATTTTTCAAACCTATAATTTGTAATAACTCTCATCATTTTATTATAGTAGATTGTAATAGAATGTGATCGAATCAATTAGGGGATCTAAAGCATTTTATACCAATGTTTTATAGGTTGTATTGTATTATTCCATATTCAATCCACTATACAAGATGAATATTTCTCTCAAGTTTCATAATCAAAATAAAAACGACTGTATCTATAGCTGCATAAATAAATCATAGATATAGTCATTTTTTAGTTCCTACCCTTTTCTTAATTCACACCTTTAGACTTCCCGAGTTCCTGTCTCAAGCGAAACATGTTTTTGAAAAAGATATAGGTTAACCAGTCACTGCCTAG
>CAURES010000049.1:0-12160 GCA_963523725.1 uncultured Streptococcus sp. | reverse complement strand
ATCATTTGGGCTATGTTACTCTTTGGAGGCTACAAACTCTTAGACGGCATGGCAAAATGGATCATGTCAGCTTTGACCATTGCAACTGTTCTTGCAGTTATCATCGCGGCAATCAAGCATCCAGAATACAGCTCTGATTTTGTCGAAAAGACACCTTGGCAAATGGCAGCTCTACCCTTCATCGTTTCCCTCTTAGGGTGGATGCCGGCTCCTATTGAAATTTCAGCTATCAATTCACTTTGGTCTGCTGAAAAGAAAAAGACCGTCAACTTTAACACAGAGGACGCTCTATTTGACTTTAACGTTGGTTACATTGGAACAGCCATCCTAGCTGTGTTCTTTGTAGCACTGGGAGCATTGATTCAATATCCTACAGGGCAAGCAGTTGAAGCTGCTTCAGCCAAATACATCTCTCAATTCGTGGGCATGTATGCCTCTGTTCTTGGCGAATGGTCCCGTTACTTGATTACCTTTATTGCCTTCCTGTGTATCTTTGGAACAGTTATTACTGTTATCGATGGTTACTCTCGTGTCAATCAGGAATCTCTCCGACTGCTAATCAGTCAAAAAGAAGACAGTAGTAAATCTTTGAACATCTGGATGACCATCACTGCTATCATCGGTATCGTCATTATCAAGTTCTTCGCTGGTCAGGTTTCAACCATGCTCCGCTTTGCCATGATTGGTTCTTTCCTGACAACACCATTCTTCGCTCTTTTGAACTACGCCTTGGTAACGCGTGAAAACAAAAATCTTCCTTCTTGGCTCAAACACCTTGCCATTGCAGGATTGATTTTCCTCTTTGGCTTCGCCATCTTCTTTATCTACGCACTCGCAATCGGAAAAGCAGGTTAACTGACAAGCGCGAGATGAAGATAATACTCTTCGTAAATCAAATTCAAACCACGTCAACGTCGCCTTGCCGTACTCAAGTACAGCCTGCGGCTAGTTTCCTAGTTTGCTCTTTGATTTTCATTGAGTATAAGGTTTCATTTCAAGAGAAAATTCAGTAAATATTTCTATGATAAAAAGCATAAGAACAAGGTTTTGAATACCTGAACTTATGCTTTTTTACGTTCTCAAAGACTGTTTATACTCAAAAAACAGTTGAACAACTTCAACCACCTCTTATAAGAACTTTATACTATTCGAAAATCTCTTCAAACCACGTCAGCTCTATCTGCAACCTCAAAGCTGTGCTTTGAGCAACCTGCGACTAGCTTCCTAGTTTGCTCTTTGATTTTCATTGAGTATTAATTCTCCTTTTCCAACTCATACAAATCCGCAATAATTGCTGCGACATGTTTGATATCTCCCAGCATACCTCGCATTTCAAAATCAGCCAATACAGGGAAACCAAAACGTTGACTGTATTGCTTGGCTGTCAGGCAGTATTGGTTATTAAAGTTACGATTTCCTGAACCAACCACACCAAAACACTTACTAGCATTGTCACCATAGGCGATAAAATCCCCAACTGGTGTCGTCAAAATCTCAACATCTCCGTTGTCCACGCCATTTCCACCTTCTAGGTAGGTCGGCAAAAAAGCGACATAGGGATGGTCCATTTCATAGAAATCTTGGCCTTCTTTGACCAAATCCTTGATATGAATCTTTTGAACCTCAATTCCCTCGTACTGGGACAAGAGATAGTCTTTCAAGCGCGTCACAAAACTCTCAGTATTGCCACTCAAACTAATATAAACTAAAGAAATTGTCTTCATATTTTCCTCCATGATTTTATTTTTAATCGAAAAAGAACTACCAAGATTGTAACTTGATAGCTCTTTTTTGTCAATACTTAAGCAAGTTCTTCTGTTTCCTCTTCTTCAGCCAAGGCTTTCTGTTGTCGCCACATCTTATAGAAGACAAGAGCTAGGAAGAGAATATTGATGACGATATAGAAAATGCTGACAGCTTTTGAACCAATACTCATTGTCAAACGCATGGTCTCATCTTGAACCAACTGCACAGCGTCCTGTAAACCAACATAGCCATAAATCGAACCGATAATAGCTAACAAAACATAGCCAACATAAGTATAGTTTGCATATTGCAAATTCTTACGAATAAGGAAGACAATCGCTACGACAACTAAAATAGCAGATAGCACAATCAAAGCAACATTAAAAATAGAATGAGATATTTCTGCCACTCTATAGCTATAATTAATGCTATCTTCTACCTGCTGAGCACTGACCCCTGCAACCTGTTTCTGAGCGGCAGCGGAACGAAGGACTTCTTTGCTAGGTATGGGACCCAACATTCCAAACAGAGATGAAACTGAAATAAGAGCAGACAAGATTAGCAAGACCCATAGATAAATCGGTTTCTTTTTCATGATAGAACCTCCTGATATTATTATTTATATTATAGCACCTTTTGTAAGGGAATACAAGTCTTATAGTATAGTTTCTACCTGTTTTCGGTAGGCTTTGGGAGACTTTCCGCACAATTTTCGGAACACTTTATAGAAATATCCAACATTACTGTAACCAACAGCATAACAAATATCTTCGATACTGTCACTAGTTGAAAGCAAGAGCTGCTGGGCAGCCTTAATGCGTTGTTTGTTTAGTAATTCTGCGAAGGTCGAATTGGTTTCACGCTTGATTAACTGTCCTAGATAGACAGGATTGATAAAAAGATCCTTACTGATATCCTTGAGGGAAAGTTCTTTCTGATAATCACGCCCAATGACTTCCAGCACACTGACCACATTTTCATTCATACGATATTGTCCAAAGAATCGAGTCAGAGTTCCCTTGATATAAGGAACCAATTCATCGAAGGATTGAATAGCATGAATGGTTTTGACGATATTCGTCATATCATCAGCTTTGAGATGTTCAAATAAGTGGAAAACATCCATGACAAACTGGATAAAAAGCTGTTTGGTAATCGGAACACGCGGTGTATTTTCAAGAACCACCTTCTCCAAGAGATTTAACTCTTCTACGATTTGATTGAGATTCCCCTGAATGATAACCCTATAAATCGGTTCGTAATAGGCAAAGAGACTCTGAGACTGTTGTAGATTTACAGAACCGTAAAAGAGAGCTTTCTCAGCATTCAGCTTCCAGCGTTCAAAGTGTTCTTGATAGGGAGCTTCAAAAGGTGTAACGACTAAACCATCTAGGGGTTGGTCAGAAATGAAAATCTGCCAGTCTTGACCCAAGACATAGTAGGGAATGGTGAAGGAACCTTGCTTTTCCTTGGATAGACCTATCCACCAATTCTCCTTACCTCCTAAATAACTGACAAATCCAGCCTCGTCTAAATCTTGACTGAGAGTCTGACTTTTCTTTCCTCTCTCGCCGAGCTGACCTGCAATCTTCTCCAGCAGATTTCCTAGCTCTACCTTATCAACAGGCTTAACCAGATAGTCCACCACACTAAGGTTCATAGCTCTTTTTACATAATCAAACTCCTGATAACCTGAGAGCAGGATATAGGCAGCATCTGGTAAGATTTCTTTCATCTCCCGAATCATATCAAGCCCTGTTTTGTCGGGCATATTGACATCGGAAATGACTACATCAACAGGATTTTCCTGCACATATTCGAGGGCTTCATCAGCATGACTGGCTGTTGCGACGACCTCCATATCCCACTTATCAAAGGGAATCAAACGTTTCAGACCTTCTGTCACCATGTACTCATCATCTACTAATAATACTTTATACATTTTCTCCCTTTCTACTCATCTTGAATTGTAATACGATACTGAACACCTGCTTGCTCCGCAGACTCTATCGTAATGGCATAGCGGTCCCCAAAATAGAGCACAAAACGCTCATGTACATTGGTAATCCCAATAGACTGCCTTTGGGCACTGTAGCTGGCTTGGTGTTCAAAATGTCTCTGACTTAATTTTTCTCGGAGATTTGCCAGCTTTTCAGACGACATACCACGACCATTATCTACTACTAAAATTTCCACAAAACCATCTCGTTTAAGCGCCTTGATGCTAATCACATTATCTGTCCGTCTGTGGTCAACACCATGCGCGAAATAATTTTCTACCAGCGGTTGCAAGGTAAACTTGGGAATCTTCATATTCTCTAACTCTGGGTCTATCTTGAAACCATAGGCAATGGACTTGGGATAGCGAACCATGCAGAGATAGCTGTATTTACGGCAAAATTCTAATTCCTGTTTGAGGAGGGTTTCTCTTTCGTCAGAAATATTATTACGCAAGAGACTACTAAACTCATAAATGATATCCGCCAACTCGTCTTGACTCTGCATAACTGCATACATGCGCAAAAATTCCAGCGTATTATACATAAAATGAGGATTGATTTGAGCCTGTAAGGCTCGCATATTGGCATCTTTTTGACTAAGCTCTAACTGGTAAATATCATGGATATTCTTTTCCAATCGATCCAACATATCATTGGTGGTCTCCGCGATTAAGAGCAATTCCTGATCCTTTTCAAGTGTGTCAATACGAAGACCTTCCTCTCCTTGGGCAATAGCTTGGATGGAATCCACCAAATCCACTACCTGCTTTTGGTAATTAGCAAAGGTCTGCCTCAACGTCAGATAGAGAATGACAATAAAGAGAAGGCTCAAACCCACAATCAAAGCCGAGCTGGTCACCGTTCCTTGTAAAACAAAATTTTTGGGAACTGCCACCTGAACCTGATAGCCATGAGAGGTCACACCGACAAACCAGTTCTCATGCTCCCTATTGACCCTCTCACCAATATGAAAAATCTCCGTATCAAAAGGCGATGTCACAGTAACAGCCATCGGGATATGACCTCGGGTATTGTCTACAGCATGGTATAAGATTTCTGGATCCAAGGAAATATAAACAACCCCTATCGATTGATCCGTCGCTGGATCTAAAATAGGAACTCCAAAACTATTGGCCTCTGGTTTAAAGCCTTCCGCAAGTACCGAATGACCCCCTCTCTCATTTCTACTCGAAACATAAACTTCTTTAAAGTCCTGCAAGACGATTGCAACACCCGTTATATAGTCATTCTGAACATACAGGTCATCGATATTTTCATACAGAGAAATAGAAGTTGACGAAGCTGCTTGATGCTCTAACAGCCAATAAAAATACTCAGAAGTTGACAGGCTAAAGTACTTATAAACCCCTTGTATCCGGTCTTGATTGGCTACTAAATCTTGAGCTAGCTGGGCTGACTCGCGATAATAATATTCTACCTCTTCGACTGTTCGAGTGGTTACACGCTGGGCTACTCTCTGAGCTTCCTTTTCCCGTGAATCCCAGTCAGCATAAGAGAGTAAGATTGCAAAACTCGCAATAATAATCATCATAACTGAACTGTAAGTTCTCAGAAGCGTATGTAGCCAAAACTGCTTCATTCTATTTTGTCGCCAATTTTTCATGGATACTTTCATAGATCGGTTCCAACATATCACTGATAAAGAAATGCCACATCCCAATTCCTACAAAGAAAAGTAGGGCAGGCATATAGTAACCAATTGCTACAAGTAGCACAGTTCCAAGGAGAATCTTGGCCACAGCCGCTAAGCTCATAAAGATGCCAATCAAGGATAGTTTGAGACTATTCCGATAAGACAAATCAAAATAAACTTGTAATTTCAAAGATACTGTATAAGCCGAAAACAGCAGGGCAACTACTAGAACATTCAAAAAGGTCGCAATCAAATGAATAATAGTCTGATGAGGCAATTGAACTAAGAGATACAAGCCATAGACCAAAACTAGATCCACTCCTAAAAAGCTATAGAAAATCAGGTTGCTTGAGACGAAATTTTGCTTATAAAGAGACCACGCCTCCTTCAAACTGTATTCCCGAAAGCTATAACCATGTTCTGCATATAGGCTCATCAAGGTGGCACTAGCCGGCGCTAGACCAAGGATAATCCCTCCTGCGAATGTTAATAGCCAAAAGAAGGCTGTCGCAATCATCCCTAAAAAGAAACGATTAAAGACAAAGTCTAAAAATCTCCCCATGATATCCTCCTAAAAATAACTATGAAACTATTATATCATATTTCAAGCGTTTTCAAAAAATTCTAGTGCCCATTTACAATCCCATCAAACCGTGATACAATAAGAATTGTGAAAAAATGATCAGGAGACAATTCATGAAAAAATCTATCTTAACTACACTGCTTTTTGCAGTTCTTTACTTCCTCTGCATGGGGATTGGTGTCCTTTTGGGCAATCTCTTTGACCAAACTGGAAACATGTTTTATGCGCCTGCCTTTACTGCCCTTGTCGGCGGTAGCGTCTATATGATTCTAATCGCAAAAGTTCCGCGCTTTGGAGCCATTACCACTATCGGCCTTGTCATTGCCCTCTTTTTCTTGGGAACTAAACACGGTGCCGGTGCCTTCCTTCCTGGAATTATCTGTGGCCTCCTAGCAGATGGATTAGCTAGCCTAGGAAAATACAAGGACCAAACAAAGAACTTCCTTTCTTTCCTTATTTTTGCCTTTAGCACAACTGGCCCAATCTTACTTATGTGGATTGCGCCTAAAGCCTATATGGCAACCCTTCTAGCAAGAGGAAAATCCCAAGAATATATCGACCGTATCATGGTTGCGCCAAATCCTGGAACCATCCTTTTATTTATCGCAAGTGTTGTCATCGGAGCCCTAGTGGGTGCCTTGATTGGACAAGCCTTGAGTAAAAAGTTTGCACAAAAAATCTAGTCAATAAAAAAGAGCCAGGCGGCTCTTTTTTATTTAGCTCTATAATATTTGTAGTGGGTAAATCCCCTATAGATCTTATGGAGCTTATTTTATTTATGGCTCAATTTTTTGGTCAAGAAATCTCCCAAGAATTGGATTGCAAAGATAATCAAAATGATAACGATGGTTGCCAAGATGGTCACATCGTGATTGTAGCGGTTAAATCCATAAGCGATGGCTACGTTACCAATACCACCAGCTCCAACCGCACCAGCCATAGCTGTTTCACCAACAAGGGAAATCAAGGTTACAGTCGTCACACGGATCAAATCTGGAAGGCCTTCTGATAGGTAAACACCTACGATATCCCAGAATGTCGCTCCGCTCGCTTGAGCCGCCTCAATGACACCACCATCCAGTTCAGCCAATACCACCTGTACTTGACGGGCAAAGAAGGCAAAGACCGCAAAAGATAGCGGTACAATAGCCGCATTTGGACCAATGCTTGTTCCTACGATTAGATGAGAGAAGGGTGACAAGACTGCCAAGAGAATGATAAATGGTACCGCACGGAAAATAGAGGTAATCTTATCCAAAATCCAGAAAACGACCTTATTTTCCAAGACACCACCTGGCGCTGTCAAGACAAGGAAAAGACCTGCTACTAGCCCCAAGAACCCTCCGATAATGAAAGAAAGAACTGTCATATAAAGAGTTAGATAGATGGCTGTTCCCCAGCCTGCCTGACCAGCCCAACCCATTTTATAAACATTTGGCAAATAGGTTTGAATCAATGATTCCATCTTACTGTCCTCCCTTCAATACTTTTAGTTGTACGCCTGCTTGACGAATGGCTTCTTGGGCACCTGCCAACGCTGCTTTTTCACCTGACAAGACCACAACTAATTCTCCAACAGGAGTACCATCGAGAATTTCGATATTTCCATAGAGGATATTAGCCGTTACTTGATAATGCTTGTACAATTCATTCAAAAGTGGCTCGTCTGTTGAAGCACCTGCATACTTGAGTTGCACCAAAAGGCTATTTTCAGACAGATGTTGCACGATTTCTTGCTTCTCAATTTTGACCATGGCTTCGTCAATACCAGTGGCTGTTGAGATAAAGTCTTGCGTCAAAGGTTGTTTAGGATTTGAGAAAATTTCAAGAACGCTACCCTCTTCAATCAAATGCCCATCCTGCATCACTGCCACACGGTTGGCAATGTCTTTGACAATCTGCATTTCATGCGTAATCAAGACAACCGTCAATCCTAATTTTTGGTTCAAATCTTGCAACAAGGCCAAAATCTGCTTGGTTGTCTTAGGGTCAAGGGCAGAAGTTGACTCGTCTGAAATCAAGATTTTTGGATCATTAGCCAAGGCACGCGCAATGGCCACACGCTGTTTTTGCCCTCCAGATAGTTGTGAAGGGTAGTTTTCAGCACGGTCTGCCAAGCCAACCAAGTCCAGCAACTTGGCTACTTTAGCCTTCTTTTCTTCCTTACTGAGTCCAGAGTGTTTGAGGGCAAAGGCTACATTCTCCTCTGCTGTCTTTTGGCTCATCAGGTTAAAATGCTGGAAGATCATTCCGATATCTTGACGTTTACGACGCAACTGCTCTGCCGTCAAGGTGACCTTACCATCAAAAATCACATCGTCGTCAATGGTAATTTTGCCTGCAGATGGTTTTTGCAAGAGGTTAATCACCCGTACAAGGGTTGATTTCCCTGCTCCAGAATATCCAACGATTCCGTAGATATCCCCTTCTTGGATGTGAATGGTCACATCCTTGACCGCTGTGATGGTTCTCTTCTTTTGGTGAAAAGTCACATCGATCTGATCTAACTTGATAATATCTCTACTCATAGCTTCTAATCAGCTCCTCTACTAATTCAATATGGGTGTAGTAATCGGCGATTCGCACATTTTCATCTCCACCGTGGTCTCGACTATTGGCATTTCCTAAACCGAAGGCTACCATAGGCACCTCTAAGGCATCAAAGACCGTATGCATAGGCCCTGTCCCAGCTGTAGTCGGCAAGACTGAAACGCCCTGTGGATAGAATTTCTTGGCCAACTCGATCACATTGAGAATGGCTGGTGCGCTCATATCGCTTCGATAGCTCATCTCTCCCAAGGTATAGTATAATTCTACCTTATCAAAGCCATTTTTGTCTAGCTGTTTCCGAATTTTTTCCAGAACATCATGCGGTTCTAGGCCAGGAACCAAACGAACCTCTAGCTTAGCGCTGGCTTCTGCTGGTAAAATCGTTTTGACTCCTTGTCCTTGATAACCTGACTGAATCCCTTCGATATTAAGAGCTGGCTCAAAAAAGAAACGTTTTAGAAAGGCTACACGGTCCTCTTGTAAGAGAGGCAATTCCAAGCCATAAATCTGGCTGATTTCCCCAGGATTGCGTTGAGCATAGGCATCCACCAAGGCTAATTCTCGTTCATTTGGCTCCTGCACTTCTTCGTACAAGCCTTCAACCAAGATACGGCCATCTGCCGCACGAAGAGACTGTAGGGCTTGAAGGAGATACCATGGAGCTGACTCCACAACCCCACCATAACTAGAGTGGATATCGACATCAGCACTTTTTACCTTGGCATCAAAGGTTACAATCCCCTTATTTCCACCGGAAATTTCTAGCTGTTCCAAAGCATTTTTGGTCCCTTGTTCCCAAACTAACAAATCTGCTCCACGGAGTTTATCAGCGTGCTTTTCCAAATACTTATCCAGGTCTGTCGAAGCCGATTCCTCCGCTCCCTCCATGATAAAACTGATATTGACAGGCAAATCATCATGGTCCTGCATATATTTTCTCAAAGCACTCAAACGAGCCGTGATATGACCCTTGTCGTCATCAACCCCACGCCCATACATGAAGCCATTGCGCACCAAAAGAGTAAAAGGCTCCTCTGTCCAGACCTGATCTCCATCCGCTGGCACAGTGTCATAGTGGTTATAGAAAATCAAGGTCTTGGCATCTGGACGCGAACTCTTGAAATGCGCCATGACAAAAGGCGCCGTGTAAGTCTCATCAATCTCCACTTCAGCCCCCACACGCTTGAAAATCTCACCCAGATAGTTTGCGACTTCCTTAAGTCCAACCTGCTGGGCAAAGACCGACTTCTTAGAAATCAAGGTACGCAAAACCTCAAAATAATGCTGGGCCACATGATCCTTTTCAAATTTTTCAATCTGTTCTTGTTCGCTAGGAAAAACCATATTCTCTCTACCTTTCTATGAACTACTCTTCCTGACAATCCATGCTCTATACAAAAGCAAGAGGTGGAATTCTCTCTCCCACCTCCCTGTTTCTTATTACCAAACTGGTTGATCCAAACCGTCTGATGTTTCTTCGATAACTTTTTTCACTTCATCTGTATGGTAAGCTGCGACAACTTTCTTGATAGCATCAGCTTTTGGTGATGATTCCCAATCTTTTTTCGCAACGATGATGTTGTACCATTGTTTTGAATTTTCATCAGCTTGTTCTTTGAAAAGTGCTTTCTTGTAGTCCAATTTTGCTTCTGTAACGAAGGTATTGTTTACAACGGCAGCGTCAACTGATGACAATGAACGAGCTGTTTGGCTAGCGTCCAATTCAGTGATTTTCAAGTTCTTTGGATTTTCTTTGATGTTAGCAACTGTTGCAAGAGCAGTTCCTGAAACGTCCAATTTAATCAAGCCAGCTGATTGAAGCAAGTAAAGCGCACGGCTTTCGTTTGTAGCATCGTTTGGTACAGCGATTTCTCCGTTTGCTGGGATGTCTTCTACTTTAGTGTACTTGTTGTCACTTCCATTCAAACCTGAGTAAAGACGGATTGGAGAGATGTAAGTATCTGCAATCGCTACAAGGTCTTTCCCGTTTTCTTTGTTCCAGTTGTTCAAGAAGTTGTAGTGTTGGAAAGCGTTCAAGTCTACTTCGCCATCAGCAGTTGCCTTGTTTGGTTGTGAGTAGTCTGTGAACTCTGTAAATTCCAAAGTAATACCGTCTTTTTTAACTAATTCTTGGACTTTATCCCAACGAGCTTCTTCAGAACCGCTACGGTTCACTGTTGCGATTTTGATAGTTGTTGCATTGTCTGCTTTCTTTTCTGAGTTTCCGCAAGCTGCAAGAGCCAAACCTGCGACTGTAGCAAGGGCTGCTACACCAAGCCATTTTTTGATTTTCATGATTCTTTCTCCTTAAAAATAATACCGTACTAGTATCTCACAATTTGTTTGATTTCACAAATTGTTATTAGATAGCCAGATATATAGTTTAAAACTATATCCCTAAAAACTGAGAAATCATCCACCTTACTCAGAATGGATGATTTCAAGAAATTATTTAATATCAGCTTCTGCTGGTAGATAAGTGTCTCCGAAGAATTGTTTAGACAATTTTTCAAGGGTTCCGTCTTTGTAGAGTTCTTGGATGCGTTTGTCTACAAATGTTTTCAACTCATCTTGACCTTTAGCAAGAAGTGGGTAAACGTACGGTTGTTGGTCGCTTGGAAGTTCGATAACTTTCAAGTTGTCCAAACCTTGGTTCTTGATCACTGTTTCAACACCGATTTTATCAAAAATCTTGTAGTCAAACTGGCCATCGCTCAAACGTCCCATGATTTGTTGGAAGTCAGCTCTAGTATAGTTAAGGACAGTTGGATTATCTGAGTGTTGTTTGTTGTAGTCTTCTAACTGTTTAGCAGATGTTGTCCCTTGAACAACTTCTGTTGATTTTCCACCGATATCATCAAGCGATTTGATGCTAGAATCATCTTTTTTCACTACAAGAACGTTAGGGTTTTTAGCGGTTGGCGCTGCGTAAAGGTATTTTTCAGCACGTTCTTTAGTGTAGCTGATGTTGTTAACAGCCATTTGGTAACGATCAGCGTCAAGTCCTGCAAAGACTCCTGACCATTCTGTCTTTTCAAACTTGACATCATACTTGTCAGAGTCTTTAAAGATAGCGCGAACCACTTCAATTTCATAACCAGTCAATTCACCATTTTCTTCATAGTTGAATGGTTTTGGTGAAGCATTGGTTGCAACGATAATTTCTTTCTTGCTAGCTGCTTCTCCTTCTTTCTTAGCACCACCTGAGCAAGCTGCTAGAACACCTGCAGCAACAAGCCCTAGGGCAGCAAGAGATGAGTATTTAACGATTTTTTTCATGTCATTTCCTCCAAAATAGAATACCTTATTATCTTATCAGAAAAAAAATAATTATGCCATTATATGATATTTATCTCTGTGATAGGTTTTCTTTATGGGTCATTTAAAAGACCAAACGCAGGACGGCAATCAAGACAACTCCAAAGAGAACTGTTCCGACTAGATTGCGGTAGCGAAAGGCTACCCAAGCGGTTGGAAAGACTGCCAAGAAGTCTAGCCATTTAATTTGAGGAAGACTCCCAACCTTGCCTGTCACTACACTTGAAAGAATCAAGGCAAAGATAATAGAAACGGGCAAGAACTTCAAAAAACGCTCAACGATTGCAGGCAAGCCCTTATACTTGACCA
>CAURES010000048.1:0-12230 GCA_963523725.1 uncultured Streptococcus sp. | reverse complement strand
AAAAAGACCTCTTGCAAAAGCATTTTGACCAGTCTATTCTCTACAGTCAAAAGGTAGGGAATATCTATACAGGTTCCCTTTTCCTTGGACTTTTGTCTCTCTTGGAAAATACAGATAGCTTGAAAGCTGGGGATAAAATCGCCCTTTATAGTTACGGAAGTGGAGCTGTGGCTGAGTTCTTCAGTGGTGAATTGGTTGAAGGATATGAAGCTTATCTGGATAAAGACCGTTTGAATAAGCTCAACCAACGAACTGCCCTGTCCGTTGCAGACTATGAAAAGGTCTTCTTTGAGGAAGTAGACTTAGATGAAACAAATTCTGCCCAGTTTGCTGGCTATGAAAATCAAGATTTTGCCTTGGTTGAAATTGTGGACCATCAACGCCGTTATAGCAAGGTTGAAAAATAATGAAGATAAGTTGGAATGGATTTTCTAAAAAATCATACCAAGAGCGCCTCGAGCTGTTAAAAGCTCAGGCGCTCCTTAGTCCTGAGAGACAAGAGAGTTTGGAGCAGGATGAACAGCTGAGTGTGACTGTGGCAGACCAGCTGAGTGAGAATGTAGTGGGAACTTTTTCTCTGCCTTATTCGCTGGTCCCAGAGGTTCTCGTTAACGGTCAGGAATACACAGTTCCCTATGTGACAGAAGAACCGTCCGTGGTTGCTGCGGCCAGCTATGCCAGTAAAATCATCAAGCGTGCAGGTGGCTTTACTGCTCAGGTTCATGAGCGCTGGATGATTGGGCAGGTAGCTCTTTATCAAGTTGCTAATCCTGAACAAGCGCAAGAGAAGATTGCTAGTAAGAAGGCTGAGCTCTTGGAGCTTGCTAATCAAGCCTATCCTTCTATCGTTAAACGTGGAGGTGGGGCGCGTGATTTGCATGTAGAACATATCAAAGGCGAAACTGACTTTCTCGTCGCCTATCTTCATGTCGATACCCAGGAAGCCATGGGTGCTAATATGCTCAACACCATGCTGGAGGCCTTGAAACCAGTCTTAGAAGAACTCAGTCAGGGTCAGAGTCTTATGGGGATTCTTTCTAATTACGCGACCGATTCTCTGGTGACTGCAAGTTGTCGTATCGCCTTTCGCTACTTGAGCCGCCAAAAGGATCAAGGACGAGAGATTGCGGAGAAAATGGCGTTGGCTAGTCAGTTTGCGCAGGTTGATCCTTACCGAGCTGCTACTCATAATAAAGGGATTTTTAATGGTATAGATGCCATTTTAATAGCCACTGGTAATGATTGGCGGGCCATTGAGGCAGGGGCCCATGCTTTTGCCAGTCGAGATGGACGCTACCAAGGTCTTAGTCGCTGGACACTGGACCTTGAAAGAGAAGAATTGGTCGGTGAGATGACTTTACCCATGCCTGTGGCGACCAAGGGTGGCTCTATCGGTCTCAATCCTCGTGTAGCCCTCAGTCATGAACTACTGGGAAATCCTTCTGCCAAAGAATTAGCCCAGCTTATCGTGTCTATCGGACTTGCCCAAAACTTTGCAGCCCTGAAAGCTTTAGTCAGCACAGGAATTCAGCAAGGCCACATGAAATTACAGGCAAAATCCTTGGCACTTCTCGCAGGTGCTAGTGAATCCGAGGTAGCTCCCCTAGTCGAGCGCCTCATCGCAGACAAAACCTTTAATCTCGAGACAGCCCAGCGTTATTTAGAAAACTTAAGATCATAAAAAACTCAGACGAAGGCAGTCTGAGTTTTTTGTGCTTATATACTTTTTCCTGGTAATAGGGTGACTGGTAAGAAGTAACCGGTTGTTGCGACTTCCTTGCCTTCGATCTTTTGTAATAGGAGGTCAACAGTGAGTTGAGCAATCTCTTGCATAGGTTGCTTAATCGTTGTTAAATGAGGGTAGTAATTCTCGATAAAGTAAGTCCCATCATAGCCGATGACTTTGAGATCTTCTGGGACAGAGATTCCCAGTTCTTGAGCAATTTTAATGACTAGAATAGCAGTCAAATCATCTGAAGCAAAAATGGCATCTGGTTTTTGACGAGTCAAGATATTCTTGATTTCCATTTCTTTTCTGACAGGAGAAAAGTCGCTTGAAACATTGATAATAGGAGCTTTTGGGAGTATGGAAGCAAAACCAGCGTGGCGTAGTCCAGTTGGCGAGTTAGAATTGTCATTCCCTGTAATCATGATGATAGACTGGGCGCCTGTCTTAACCAAGGTCTGGGCAGCCAGAACCCCACCAGCATAGTTGTCAGAGGAAACGACAGGAATGTCTGGTGACAAGTTTCGGTCAAAGGAAATAATCGGCGCTGTCACGCGATTGTAGTCTTCAATTCCTAGGTTGTGACTACCAGAAATGATGCCGTCCACCTGATTGGCTTCCAACATTTCAATGTATTCACGTTCCTTCTCAGAATCATGTTCACTGTTGCAGATGATGGTCTTGTAACCATTTTTGAAGAGTTGGTGTTCCAATTTATCAATCAATTCTGCATAGAAAACGTTGGAAATATTTGGGAAAATCAAGCCGATTAACTTAGCTGATTTTCCTTGCAGACTACGAGCTAGGTTGTTGGGTTTATAGCCCAATTCTCGCATGGCTTCATTGACCTTTTGAATGGTTTTTTCAGATAGATAGCCTTTTTTGTTGATAACCCGAGAAACGGTAGTAGGGCTGACGCCTGCAAGTTTGGCGACATCAGTTAGTTTTGCGACCATAATCTAATTCATAGTAAGTTCCAGTTGGGTTTCCAGATTTAATTAGGATACCATTTTGGTCCGCATGTGGGAAGACACGACCAGAAAATACTTTTTCTCCTTTATTGATGAAAATTTCAAAGACAGAGTTATCGATGAAGATTGTAGCAGTAGTAGCCTGATTCTCGATAGGGCAAGAACGTGTAGTTCCAAATTCTTGGGCGTACTGTTCACCAGCCTGGCTACGATCCACTGTCACTTGACCATTTACAAGGTCAAAGTTGATTGAAAGTCCCTTGCCTTCTTTGTCAGCAAGTAAGACAATCTCACTTTGGCTATTGGCTTCCAAGTTGAGTTCAAGTTCATAGGTGTTCTTGGTTTGAGCACGGTTTGAGAAGGCTTCTTCAGACGCACGAAGGTCCTTGATCGCTGAGACTGGGTATTGGTAGAGTTTACCGTCTTTGATAGTGAGTTCTTTGACCAAAGAGAAGGTTCCTTGATGGTCAAAACGGTCAGATGGATAAGAAACATCTGGTAAACCAAGCCAGCTAACTGCTAGAGCACGTCCATCAGGAGCGTTGAAGGCTTGAGTTGCATAGGCTTCAAAACCGTAATCCATATTTTGAAGTTGAGACACATCTACCATTTTGGCATTTTCAGGGTCAAAGGAAGCCCCAATCTTATACATATTTGGATAGATATTGTTGTAGTCTATAACATCTTTATCCAATCCTTGTGGGCAGTAGAGAAGGACAGGTTGCTCCCCTACAAAGACCAGATTTGGACATTCCATCATGTAGGCAGTGCGGTCGTTAGCAAAGTCAAGGTCGCCAACTGCTTGCCAGTTTGTGTAGTCGTTGTCAATAGCTTTGTAGAGACGGACGAAGCCTTTTTTCTCCAAGTCCTGTCCACCGACGATGGCATAATATTGACCTTTAAAATTAAAAATTTGCGGATCGCGGAAGTGGTCTGTAGAATCTGCTGGTTGGTCAATTAAAATCTTGTCAATCTTCGTAATATTGCCATCCTTATCCATCAAAGCCCCAATCTGGTATGGGTGACGGATCCAATTTTCATCGCGGACATTTCCTGTATAGAATAGGAATAAGTTATCGCCAAACTGCATAGCAGAACCAGAGTAGGCGCCGTGGCTATCTAATGGAGTATCAGGCAAAACTTTGACTCCAGTTTCTGTGAAATGAACCAAGTCCTCGCTTTCCAATTGCACCCAAGATTTCAAACCGTGGGCGGCACCGAAAGGAAAGTTCTGATAAAAAACAATCCACTTTCCATCAAAGTAAGAAAAGCCATTTGGGTCGTTGAGAAGTCCTGTTTTTGGCTCAACATGGTAATGAGTATGCCATGGAGATTGTGCCATATTTTCCTTAATATTCTTAATTTCTTCTTGCGTCCAATCTTGATAAAGTCTGTAACGACGCTCAGTTGTCCATTCCATTCATTCATTCCTCCGAAAATCTTATCACTTTTAATAGTAACCGTTTTCGGAAAAAAAAGCAAGCCTTTTATGTTGAAAAAGAGAAAAAACTGTCAAACGTTTGTCATAAAATAAATGCAGGAAATCAATCAAATTTTCACAAAAATATGAAAGAGAATGAAATAAAACCCTTTTAACCAAGATTTTAAACTTATTTTTTTAAGGAACACCTGATAAAACAGTCAAAATCAATCAATCTAAAGCGAGCAAACTAAGTGGATAGAATATTTTTTCTGCAAAACGCTTGACATATTTCTAAAACATGATAAAATAATAGTCGTAGGGCGAATAAAATCGCTTTCAAACAATAACAAAATTTTATATAAGGAGATTTTTGCAAATGAACAATCAGGAAATTGCAAAAAAAGTCATCGATGCCTTGGGCGGACGTGAAAATGTCAACAGTGTTGCTCACTGTGCGACTCGTCTTCGTGTCATGGTCAAAGATGAAGGAAAAATCAATAAAGAAGTGATTGAGAACTTGGAAAAAGTTCAAGGTGCTTTCTTTAACTCAGGTCAATACCAAATCATCTTTGGTACAGGTACAGTTAACAAAATGTACGATGAAGTTGTTGCACTTGGTTTGCCAACATCATCTAAAGATGACATGAAAGCAGAAGCTGCTAAACAAGGGAACTGGTTCCAACGTGCTATCCGTACTTTCGGTGACGTTTTCGTTCCAATCATCCCAGTTATCGTAGCAACTGGTCTCTTCATGGGTGTGCGTGGTCTTTTCAACGCTCTTGAAATGCCACTTCCAGGAGACTTTGCAACTTACACACAAATCTTGACAGATACAGCCTTCATCATCTTGCCAGGTTTGGTTGTGTGGTCAACCTTCCGTGTATTCGGTGGAAATCCTGCCGTTGGTATCGTTCTTGGTATGATGCTTGTTTCTGGCTCACTTCCAAACGCTTGGGCAGTCGCTTCAGGTGGTGAAGTAACAGCTATGAACTTCTTTGGTTTCATCCCTGTTGTTGGTTTGCAAGGTTCCGTTCTTCCAGCCTTCATCATCGGGGTTGTCGGAGCTAAATTTGAAAAAGCTGTCCGCAAGGTTGTTCCAGATGTGATTGACCTCTTGGTAACACCATTCGTGACACTTTTGGTCATGTCTATCCTTGGACTCTTTGTTATCGGACCAGTTTTCCACGTTGTTGAAAACTACATCCTTATTGGTACAAAAGCAATTCTTGGCTTGCCATTTGGTCTTGGTGGTTTCTTGATTGGTGGGGTTCACCAATTGATCGTCGTGTCAGGTGTGCACCACATCTTCAACTTGCTTGAAGTTCAATTGCTTGCTGCTGACCATGCTAACCCATTCAACGCTATCATCACAGCGGCTATGACAGCTCAAGGTGCTGCGACTGTTGCGGTTGGTGTTAAAACTAAAAATCCAAAACTGAAAACACTTGCTTTCCCAGCTGCTCTTTCTGCCTTCCTCGGTATTACAGAGCCTGCTATCTTCGGGGTGAACTTGCGCTTCCGTAAACCATTCTTCCTTTCATTGATTGCTGGTGCAATCGGTGGTGGATTGGCTTCAATCCTTGGACTTGCTGGTACTGGTAGTGGTATCACTATCATCCCTGGTACAATGCTTTATGCAGGTAATGGACAACTTCCACTATACCTTCTTATGGTAGCTGTATCATTTGCACTTGGTTTCGCTCTTACTTATATGTTTGGTTATGAGGATGAAAAAGAAGTTGCTACTGAAGTAGAGACAGAACGTTTGGTCCAAGAAGAAACAACTGGTAACATTCCAGCAGCTCTTCAAAATGAAACACTTGTAACTCCTATCGTTGGTGATGTTGTCGCTCTTGCTGATGTTAATGACCCAGTCTTCTCAAGTGGAGCTATGGGACAAGGTATCGCTGTGAAACCAAGTCAAGGTGTGGTATATGCACCAGCTGATGCTGAAGTTTCAATTGCATTTCCAACAGGACACGCTTTTGGTTTGAAAACAACTAATGGTGCTGAAGTCTTGATCCACGTTGGTATCGACACTGTAACAATGAATGGTGAAGGTTTCGAAGCAAAAGTTGCTCAAGGTGACAAGGTAAAAGCTGGCGATGTTCTTGGAACATTTGATTCAAACAAAATCGCTGCAGCTGGTCTTGATGATACAACAATGGTTATCGTTACAAATACAGCTGACTACGCTTCAGTAGCTCCAGTCGCAACAGGTTCAGTTGCGAAGGGGGATGCTGTTATTGAAGTGAAAATCTAATTAATCCTCTCTAAATGAAAACGAACAAATGACATGTTTGTTCGTTTTTGCTTGAATGGTAAGATTTACAGAGGAAAATCTAAAAAATTGAGAAACTTAGATTTTTAAAATATGCTATAATAAAGAAAATAAAAACAAGAGGTTTATCATGACAAAATTATATGGAAGCTTGGAAGCGGGCGGTACAAAGTTTGTCTGTGCTGTCGGTGATGAAAACTTTAACGTTGTAGAAAAAACACAATTTCCAACAACAACTCCAATCGAAACAATCGATAAAACCATCGAGTTCTTCTCAAAATTCGATAACCTTGCTGGTCTTGCAGTTGGTTCATTTGGTCCGATTGATATTGACAAAAACTCAAAAACCTATGGATTTATCACAACGACTCCAAAACCTCACTGGGCAAATGTGGACTTGCTTGGTGCCCTTCGTCGCGCCCTAAACGTGCCAATGTACTTCACAACAGATGTAAACAGCTCTGCTTATGGTGAAGTGGTTGCCCGTAACAATGCTGGTGGCCGTATCGAAAACTTGGTTTACTACACAATTGGTACAGGTATCGGTGCTGGTGTTATCCAACGTGGTGAGTTTATCGGTGGTGTGGGTCACCCTGAAATGGGTCATTATTATGTTGCTAGACACCCAATGGATATTGAAAAAGAGTTTAAGGGTGTTTGTCCTTTCCATAAAGGATGTCTGGAAGGCTATGCAGCTGGACCAAGTTTGGAAGCTCGTACAGGTGTACGTGGGGAAAATATTGAACTCAACAACCCTGTTTGGGATGTTCAAGCCTACTATATCGCTCAAGCTGCGGTTAATGCGACAGTGACTTTCCGCCCAGACGTGATTGTCTTTGGTGGAGGGGTCATGGCTCAACAACACATGCTGGACCGTGTCCGTGAGAAATTTACATCTCTTCTCAATGGTTACCTACCAGTACCTGATGTGCGTGATTACATCGTGACGCCAGCAGTCGCAGGAAATGGTTCTGCTACTCTTGGGAACTTTGTACTTGCAAAAGAAGTTTCAAAATAAAGCACAAAATCCGCTTGGGAAACCAAACGGATTTTTTATGTGTCAAAGCATTTGCCAGAAAAAGTCAATAATATAGGTCAGACCGTAGGTATAAACCACGAGGGTAAAGGGTTTGGTCAGAATGATGATGGTCATATAGCGCTTGAAACTCATCTTGGTCAGGGCAGCCAGCATACAGAGAAAGTCAGCTGGACTAATGGGCCAAATCATCATAAAGATAAAGAAACGGTCAAAACGATTGCCCTTATCCAACCAACCGATATACTTGTCATAGGTGCGCTTGCTGACGACAGACTGGACAAAGGCAGCCCCATAGAGGCGCACCAGATAAAAGATAATAGCACAGCCAATCACGATGCCGATATAGTTATAGATAGTCCCGATGATGTGACCGTAGATAAAGACCCCAGCCACCGAGGTCAAGGCCCCAGGAATGATAGGGACGACCGTTTGTAAAATCTGTAAAAAGATAAAGAGAGGTGGCCCCCAGATACCTGCCTGCTGGATAAAGGCAGAGAGGGTTTCCTTAGACTGTAAAATCCCAGCCTGATAAGCCCAAATACAGAAAATCAAACTCCCAACCCCACCGACAATCGATGAGATATTGATAACTTGCTGCAGAAGGGGAGAAACAGCTTTCATTTGTTTATCCTGTGACATGTAAACTCCTCATAGATAGTATAACTCTACTATACCATATTTTGGAGGAGAAAGGGGGAAAGGATTGTTTTGGGATTAGAGGGAATTTCAAGAATTTAAACCTAATTTTATTCCAATTATAAAATTTAAGAACGGGTTTCATGATATAATGTGTATAAGTAAATTGATGTTGGAGAAAATAAATGAAATCAACAATAGAGAAAATTAATAAATTTCGAGATGATCGGGATTGGAGAAAATTTCACAATGAAAAAGATTTAGCTATTTCTATCTTGCTGGAATCTAGTGAACTTCTAGAATTGTTCCAATGGAAGCAGCCTGAAGAAGTTACAACAAATTCTCTTGAAAGAATTAAAGAAGAACTAGCAGATGTGCTAATATATTCAATGATGTTAGCTGATAATTTACAACTGGATATAGAACAGATTATTGAAGAAAAATTAGAAAAAAATAAAGCGAAATATCCTGTTAAATTAAGCAAGGGGAATAATAGAAAATATACTGAATTATAGTGTTGAGTAACTGATATGAGTAAAATATTGAAACCAGTAATTGAAGAAGTAAAATATGAAAGTGGTTCATTAGACACTTTACAGGAAACTTTAAAAATCAGTTTTCGTGATGAAAACAAGATGCTATTGTTTGAGTATCCGACTATATATATTGTAAATGATAAAAATTCTGATGGATATAGTGTTTATGTAGGTGAAACAACAGATATTGTACGTCGTACAAATCAACATTTAGGTGAAATTAGAGAAGATTGGACTAAATTTTCAAAATCAAATACTACTAAAATGTTTGTTATAGGTCATCATCACTTTAATAAGTCTTTGACACTAGATATTGAGAATAGACTAATGTTGTATTTATTAAGTGTTGATAATGTTTCAAATGTTCAAAACAGACGAGGGAATCCTCAAAATAAATATTATACTTCTGATGAGCTTGATGAGATTTTTACCAAAATTTGGAGTTCGTTAAATAAGAAAAATAAGTATTTATTTCCAGCAGAAAGTATTGTTAGAAATTCTGCAATTTTTAAATCTTCCCCATTTCATAAATTAACCAATGAGCAATTAAAAGCGAAAAATGAAATCATTTTTAAAATTACATCAGCACTTAGTAAGAACGAGTTTGGAACTTTAATCTTGGTTAAAGGAGAAGCTGGTGCTGGTAAAACTGTTTTGATGAGTTCTTTAATCGATGATCTATTAAATTCTGATGACACGGATTTCCTAAGAGAAAATAATGCAATTAATTTGGTTGTTAATCATGATGATCAATTGAGTGTCTATAAAGAAATAGAGAAAAAACTTGAATGGAAGAGTGGTTCAACTATTGATGTTGCTATGAAACCAACTCAGTTTTTAAACGCACTAAAAAAGCAAAATGCTAATGCTGGTATAGTTGTTATTGACGAAGGACACTTACTTTTGACTGCAAAAAATCAAGCTTATCAAGGTGGTAATCATTTAAAGGATATACTATCAAAATCGAAAGTAGTAGTTTTAGTGTACGATGATAATCAAATAATGAGTAAATCTCAAATATGGGTAGATGATTCATTTTTGACTTTACAGCATCAAGCGAGGCTGTCTGGCAATTTAATTGAATTAAATAATCAAATGCGTATAAAAGCTAGTGAATCAACAATTAGTTGGATTAGAAATATTATTGATAAAAGAGAAATTACCAAATTAAAAGAAGATAATAACTATGATATCCAGATATTTAATTCTCCCAAGGAATTACAGGATGCTATTAAATTAAAAGATGAGAATCGTCATTTAGGGATTTCTAGGTTAATAGCAACTTATGATTGGGAATATAGTAGTCAATCTAAACCTGAATCTAAAGATTATTGGTGTGTGGAAATAGATGACTGGTCTTGTCCTTGGAATAGAGAATTGAGTAGGGATAGGAAAAACTCTAAACTTTCTTGGATTGAACAACCACAAACTATTGGTGAAGTAGGATCCACTTTTACTGTGCAAGGTTTTGATTTGAATTATGCTGGAGTCATTATTGGTCCATCGGTTAAATATAGAGATGGTAAAATTATGTTTGATATCTCTGCTAGTAAAAATAAAGGAGCAGTTCAAAATAGGAAACTCGAAAATGGTGAAATGAAAAATTTTGGTGAAGATCTTTTAAAAAATGAATTAAATGTTTTACTTACAAGAGGAGTAAATGGACTCTATATCTACGCAGTAGATGAAGAACTTCAAGCGGCTTTAAAAAAGGCAATTTTATAAGATTATAAAGTAGGAATAGATATTTCTGAATCCAAACATGGTATAATGTCAATTATGAATAACAACCAACGTGCCCTTTGCCAGCAACTCTGGGCGATAAACAAATACCTCGTTTTGAGCCATTCCAGCAATATTTACAATGAGATCCGCCAATACTTGAAGAATGAAGAGGTGGAGGTAAGTCATGTTCAAGAACTGATCGATCGTGCCTGTCAGATTCCAGAACACAGGGGTCTGGTTTGCAATGCCTTTCAGCATATTTGGGGCTATTTCAAAAAGAAAGCGACAGATGCTGAGCGCAAGGACTATATGCTCTTGCTGAATGGCTATCGCTTTGGTCAAGCTTCTAAGGAAGACTTGATTGCTAAGACGAGAGATTTGCTTGAACGTTACCCAAATAGCTATTTGCAACATTCAAAGTTACTGAAAGGAGATTCCCATGAGACTTTGGCATGAGGCTTTGATTTCAAAACTTCCCCGTCCTCAACTCTTGGGACAGCATCGAGAGTGCTGTGCCCTGCGTGGCAATGGCTGGGGCAGAAAGCATGCGACGGTGGACTATGTCTTTACCCACTCGCCCTATCGTCTCTATGCCTATCATCGCTTGATCATGGAGGAGATGACTGGCCGTGGCTACAATGTCAGTCCAGAGTGGTTGGATAAAAACTATCGTGGTAAGATTTGTCCTTCTTATGAGGATTTACCTGAGGAGACTTTGACGAGCCCTATTTACAAGGAGCACGATGCTGCCTACTATAAGGAGTGTCTGGCAAATCTCCGAGAGAAGGGGATTGACCTATAGTCTTTTCTAATAACAAGTCATAGTCACTTATAAGAATTACTAATAACGCGTTTGAACCGTCTAACTGAAATATAGTTAAAAAACAAGCTACACAAAGGATTTGAGGCATGTTTCTCAGATCTTTTTCTTTTGTTTAAAACAGAGATATAGTTTCAAACTATATCAAAGCCTAATTTTTTACAATTATACAGATGATTTCTTTTCTGTTAAGATAGTTTCAACAACAAATTTTGGAGGACACATCATGTCAACTACAATCATCGGTTTCCCTCGTTTGGGCGAATTCCGCGAATTAAAATTTACAACTGAAAAATACTTTAGAAAAGAAATCTCAGAAGAAGAACTCCTTGCAGCCGCAAAAGACTTGCGTGCTAAACACTGGAACATTGTCAAAGAAAAAGGCATCACTGAAATTCCATCAAATGACTTTTCTCACTATGACAACTTCCTAGATGCAGCTTTCCTTTTCAACGTGGTACCTGCTTCAGTTCAAAACTTGGACTTGTCTGACCTTGAGCGCTACTTCGCTTTGGGTCGTGGTTACCAAGGAGAAAAAGGGGACGTTCGCGCCCT
The DNA here is from genome assembly GCA_963523725.1 of uncultured Streptococcus sp. GTDB lineage: Bacteria > Bacillota > Bacilli > Lactobacillales > Streptococcaceae > Streptococcus. Next base: position 518 of record CAURES010000048.1, on the reverse strand, counting down.
TCCAATGAAGAAATGGTTCAACACCAACTACCACTACATCGTTCCTAAATTTGAAAAAGATACTCAAGTCAAACTTGCAGGTCACAAAATCTTCGATGAGTTCCAAGAAGCAAAAGAACTTGGATTGAACACTCGCCCAGTTCTTGTAGGTCCATTCACTTTCCTTCAATTGTCAGACTTTGAAGAAGGTGTGAAAGCAGAAGACTTCGTAGACAGCTTAGTGGCTGCTTACCAAGAAGTTTTTGCTAAATTGGCTGAACTTGGTGCGACTCGTATCCAACTCGACGAAGCGGCTCTTGTAAAAGACTTGACAGCTGAAGAAAAAGCTCTCTTCTTGAACCTTTACAACAAACTTTTGGCTGACAAAAAAGGTCTTGAAGTCTTGCTTCAAACTTACTTTGGTGACGTTCGTGACGTTTACGCTGACCTTGTGAACTTGCCAGTAGATGCCATTGGTCTTGACTTCGTTGAAGGTAAGAAAACTCTTGAATTGGTTAAAGGTGGTTTCCCAGCTGATA
>CAURES010000047.1:0-12716 GCA_963523725.1 uncultured Streptococcus sp. | reverse complement strand
CAACTGGAATAGGCATCTCTGTTCCTTCAAATGGCAAGAAGAGATTATCTTCAAAGGATGCGATTAGGTACTTGTTTCTCATATAGCCAGGACCTGAGCATAGTTCCGTGATTCCATCGCTCTCAGCCAGACTATATTTGGTCATTTCTTTCTCAGCTTTTTTCCAAATGCGATAACGGAGAGATTTTGGAGTCAATCCCAGTAAAATACGGCTTCCCCATTTCATAAGTGCACCATGCTTTTCTGGAATAGTTTGCGCACAAAAGAGTGAATAAATCAAGGCCCAGCGAACCTGTTTTTTCCGCTCAGCTGGATTTTTCGGATAATAATCCAAAGGCAACACATCCAAGGCAAGACCATGTGGCAAATTCAAATCCTGCTGATAAGGTTTGATACAGGTAGTTTCCTTGTCACGAATGGTAATAAAAAGATTGCGGTCTACAAAATCCTTGTTACTCTTTGACAAGAAATAACGCTCATCTGCATAACGAGGCCATAATTCTGCTAATTTCTCATAATCTTTACGAGGCATAAAAAAGTCTAGGTCGTCGTCCCAAGGAATGAAACCCTTGTTTCGAAGGGCACCAATAGCACCTCCACCACAAAGATAACAAAGCAAATCATGTTCTTTACAAAAGGCCACAAAATATTCAGCCATCTCCAGACTACGAGCCTGAATTGCTTTTAAATCAGTCATATTGTTCATTATTCTTTCTATCGTATCGTTCCATTATACCACAAATAAGGGATGAAAATCTATTGTAGACTGTAAAAAATCAAAGCCTGACTGCTATCTAAATAGCTATCAAACTTTGACTCTTCTGTCTTATCTTATCTCAAACCCATCTGAGACAATTTATTCTGATATTTGTTTTGATCGACAAGCAAGCCCAAGCCTCCATAAACATCATAGGCATCTACCCAGTCACCCAGTTCTGGAATCGTCAATTTTTCAATACCATTTTGAACTCCGTCTAGGAAAGACAAGCCATTTGTTAACAGGAAGGTATAAGGAACATTCGTTGAGGTCATTGCGAATACCTTGCCAAGTGCCTCTGAGCCTGTAAAAAGCTTGGTTGGATCTTTGATTTGCTGAAGAACAGCTGTCAGCACTTGCTGCTGTCTTTTGGTACGGCCGTAATCCGCCTCATCATCATCACGGAAACGAGCATAATTTAGCAAGGTTGAACCGTTCATCTGCTGTTTTCCGACTTTAATAGTCTGGGTTGGAGACTCAGTCTCAGTCGCATGTAAATCATCTCCGACTGTAGCTTCTGTTAGTGGACGCCCATTCAATGTTGAAAATTGAGCATCAATCGTCACCCCATCAGGGAAAAGTGTGTCAATCGCTGTTGCAAAGGCCTGAAAATCGACCAAGGCATAGTACTTAATGTCCAAGTCAAAATTATCTTTCAAGACTTGGCGAACCATTTCTGCCCCTTTTTGCCCCTCTTGTTCTCCTAACTCATAGGCTACGTTTAACTTGTTATCTGTCTGTTTTCTACCGTTAATCACTTGACTGTAACCGTCTATATAAACCAAATTGTCACGCATGAAGCTGACCAGCTTAATTTTCTTATCCGAACCGCCAACATTTAATACCATAATAGAGTCCGTCCGCGTCTCAGCACTATTTTGACCGATTCGCCCATCTGTACCCATGATCAAAATATTAACACCATCTCTGGTATCCTGACCATTAAAAACTTCAACTTGAGCTGCCCTGGCATTGGCAATTTTATCTGGATTAGCATTGGTATAACCTTTTAAGAACATAAAAATCATACCCAATGCTAGACAAGCTAAGATAGCCAGTAATCCTGAAAAAATGCGCCCCCAACGTAGCTTCCGCTTTTTAGTTTTTTTCTTTGGAAGAGAATTGATTTTCTGGTATCTCTCAGAACGACTACGGCTATTATAAGAAGGAATCGAAGTGTTAGCACTTGACTTTCTATAATCCTCGGTCAATTCCTGATTTTCTGAGGTGGCGTCATTACTTGCCCTATTTAATTTGTCTTGCAAGTAAGCAAACTCTTTTTTTTCTCGCTCATTGAGGTAGTGAATATTCTTAAGTAGATAGTCATAACGCAACTGCTCATGATGGCTTAAGGGATTTTCTTTACTCATCTTCTCTCCTTTCCATGGTCTGATATTGGATAAATAGGATAGGCACCCAGAACCTTATACTGGATTCCTATGGCTTCTAATTCTTTTTGGGCAAAGCGGACCAAGGCCTTATCAGCATAGTCCACATCGATAATGAAAAAGTATTCGCCCAACGCTGTCTTGAGTGGACGACTTTCAATTTTTGTCAGGTCAATTCCTCTCCAAGCAAAGGTCGAAAGAGCCTTATAAAGTGCACCTGGAAGGTTGTCAGGTAAGGTCAAGGCCAAACTCATTTTCTCAGTTTGTGCTTGCAAGGGAATAGCTGCACCTTCAGCTCCCAGAACCCAGAATCGTGTGAAATTGGCTTCCATTTCCTGAATATCCTCAGCAATCAGTTCCAAGCCATATTCTTCAGCAGAACTTCTAGGTGCAATTGCTGCAAAGGGCTGGTCTGGATGTTCGGAAATAAAGCGGGCCGCATAAGCTGTACTAGCTGTCACCTCAATTTGAGCATCTGGATACTGTTCATCGATGAATTTCTTTCCTTGAGCCAAGGCCTGTGGATGTGAAAAAATCTTTTCAATCTTAGTATGGCCTGGAACCACCATCAACTGCTGGTGAATAGGCTGAACGATTTCTGCCACTGCTTGAATGCGAGCCTGATGAAAAAGATAGTCCAAGGTTTCATGAACACTACCCTCGATAGAATTTTCAACTGGCACCACAGAATAGTCCACCAAGCCTTGCTCATAGGCCTTGATGACATCTGTAATATTGGCAAAGGCCTGCAATTCCTCCTGAGGAAAAGCTGTCTGCACAACGTGGTGTGAAAATGATCCCTTGGGACCTAGATAAGCAATTTTCATCTCAGTTCCTCTATAATTTCCTCTGGGCTTAGCTCGGTCACATCCAAAACCCGACTGGCTACTTCCTCATACCAAGCCTGTCTTTCTTGGAAAATAGCTGCAAGTTCTTCCTTGCTATTATTTAGAAAAAGCGGACGCTGATTGTCCTTATCAGCTGCGATACGGTGGTAGAGGGTTTCAAAATCAGCTTTCAGGTAGATGTTATCTGTATTAGTCTTGAGTAAGTCACGATTTCTCTGAGAAATAACCACTCCTCCTCCAGTTGACACGACTTGATCTCTTTGTAGTAAATCAGCTAGGACTTCTGATTCTACCTGACGAAAGGCTCCTTCTCCCTTTTCCGAGAAAAATTCCATAATGGACATGCCTAAGCGCTTCTCTATCAGAGCATCCATATCGAGATAATCTGGGTCCAAGCCTCTTGCAATAGTGGACTTGCCAGCTCCCATAAATCCTAGTAATACCTTAGCCATGAATCAAGCTCTCCAAATCATCAAAGAAGCTAGGATAGCTGGTATTGATGGCTTCAGCACGATCAAGATCCACCTCTCCATCTGCAACCAAGAGGGCCGCGATAGCCGTCATCATGCCGATACGATGGTCTCCAAAAGTATTGACTCTAGCACCGTGAAGGGCGGATTTTCCTTTGATAATCATCCCATCTGCCGTAGGAGTAATATCCGCACCCATGCTATTTAAAGCGTCTGCCACAACATGAATGCGGTCTGTTTCCTTGACCTTTAGCTCCTCAGCATCCTTGATAACTGTTACACCTTGGGCTTGAGTCGCAAGCAGGGCAATAATGGGCAATTCATCAATCAAACGTGGAATCAAAGCGCCACCAATCTCTGTTCCTTTCAAGGCAGAAGACTTAATAGTCAAAGTAGCAGATTTAGCGACTGGATTGATTTCAGTTATTTCTAGTTTTCCACCCATGGCATGAATAACATCGATAATCCCTGTACGCGTTTCGTTAATACCCACATTCTGCAGCACTAGACGAGAGTTTGGAACAATCAAACCTGCGACCAACCAAAAGGCTGCACTGGAAATATCTCCTGGAACAACCACCTTTTGTCCTGTCAATTTTTGTGGCCCTTGGACTGTGATTTTTTTGCCCTCCACACTCAAATGACCACCAAATTGTTGCAACATATCTTCAGTATGATTACGGGTACACTCTTTTTCGATAATTACAGACTCCCCCTGAGCCTGCAAGGCCGCAAACATCAAGGCTGACTTGACTTGGGCAGAGGCAATTGGCAACTCATATTGAATAGGTCTTAGGTTTTTCGTTCCTTTTAAATGAAGGGGAGGCAAGTCTCGCTCAGTTTGCCCTGAAATGTTAACACCCATTTTTTTCAATGGAATCGTCACACGGTCCATAGGACGTTTGGAAAGACTATCATCTCCAAACATTTCTACTTCAAAGTCTGCACCAGCAAGGACACCTGAAATCAGACGAATCGAGGTTCCAGAATTTCCCATATCAAGGGCATTTTGTGGCGCTTTTAAACCATCCATACCGACACCTTGAATGGTAATAGCCCCATCTTTGTCCTCAATTTCAACACCAAGGTCACGAAAAACCTGCATGGTCGAAAGAACGTCTTCACCTCGCAGAATATCATAAACCTTGGTCTCACCCTCAGCCAAACTTCCAAAGATAATGGAACGGTGACTGATAGACTTGTCACCTGGAACTCGGATACTGCCGTGTAAGTGGCTAATGTTTGTTTTTAGTTTCATACTGGACCTCATACTTGCAATACTTTTACTTATTTTATCATAAAAAGCCAGAAATTCCTTAAAATTTCTGACTTTATGATAGTTATTTTCTTATTTTAGCAATTCTGAAACTGGTTCGAAAACAATTTTTTCAATGTCAGAAAGGTAAATTGCCAATTGTTGTTGCTTGGTAAAGAATTCTGATAAGAGGCTATTCCCCTGAATCTGCTTGCCAAAGCCTTCCATTTTCGATTGGAAGGAAGCATCTGGCATTTGCCCTGTCTGTGCTAGTTTTTGAATTTCCTCTTGAAAGGCAACATATTCTGTAAAGATTTTGCTTGCCTCAGCATCTGCTGCAATCGCATCTTTAGCTGCTTTAACAGCCTTATATTCTGGTAATTCGCGTAGACCGCGACTGAGTTCGTTTGCACTATCGTAAATATTTGACATGATTTTCTCCTTATTTATTTCTTTTAAAATTACTAATCACTCTGTGGTCTTTATTATTGTGCAATCACTTTTATATGACCTCTTGAATGTCCATTGCTTAATTCCTTATCTGGTATATACTCTATCTTCAAAGTTCCTAAATTAGAACCTGTTTTTATTTCATTTGACATAAGATTATCAAAATAGTTATTTATCTCATCATCAGATAAGGATGATTCAATCGATTTAACAATATCATGAAATACTTCTTTCATTCCTGCAACACCAGATTCACTATTTTCATTTGTCTGATTTATTGTTACACTGATTTTATCAGTATCATTTGCATGTAAAAGCTCCAAGTAATATCCGTAGCTTGATGCGAAATATTTTATTTTTATATTTCCTTTTTTGATATTTTCTAATGGGCTATTAGAATTTTGATTATAGCTGTTAATAAAATCATTAATAATCCTATCATCTACATACTTTGAATTGATTTTCTCTTAACTTATTTCCTTGTTGGATGGTTCATTTTTTGTCTCAACACTTTCTTCTGAAGTAGTTTTCACATCTTTTTTAACAGCGTAAGCTCTAAGTAAGATAAAAGAAATAAAGATAACACCAAATATGAATCTAAGCTCTATTTTAGACATGATTTTCTCCTTATTTGACAACGACTGTATAATCGGTATTTTCTGTTATTAGATGCTCAGCTCTTTCCAAGTCTTGAGCATTTTTAAATGAAATTTGTAGAATCCCGTGAATATCCTCACGGTTTTCCTCATTGATGTGAATATTAACCAAGGAAGTTCCACGTAGCAATTCCAAGATTCGTAAAATAACGTCTTCTTCATCGGGAACATCGACATAAAGGTCATAAGAGCTATCCACACCGCCACGCTTATGGATTTCCATGGCCTGACGCTGCTCACGCGCTTGATTGAAAAAATTCCAGATCTGCTCTTCATCTCCCTTGCTGATGGCCTGACCAATCGCTTCCAAACGTTCCTTAAAATCCTCAATCCGCTCTAGGATAGTCTCACGATTGGACAAGAGAATGGAGGTCCACATCCCTGGCTCGCTTTCCGCAATCCGAGTCATATCTCGAAAACCACCTGCCGCAAAGCGCCTTGCCATCTCATGTTCTTGAGCATAAACCGCGGTCTGTTCCATGAGACTAGAAGCCAGAATATGAGGAAAATGGCTAATCTGAGAAGTCACTCGATCATGCTCCTTGGCATCAATCTCGATAAAACGGGCATGAAGACCTGAAAGCAGGTCCCTCATTTCCTCAAGTGTGTCCTGACTTGTCAGACTCGAAGGCGTGAAGATATAATAAGCATTTTCAAAAAGATTGACATCCGCAGAGGCAGCCCCTGTCTTGTGACTACCAGCCATGGGATGAGCCCCGACAAAGCGAACAGATTTGCCAGCCAAATACTGCTCCGCTGCATCCACAATGGCTGACTTGGTCGAACCAGCATCTGAGATAATCACGCCTTCTTTCAAGTCCAAGTTGGCCAATTCCTTAATAAAGGAAATGGTTTGCTTTATTGGCAAGCTGAGAATGATGATATCTGCCAAAGGAGCAAAACTAGCAAAATCATCCGTTGCACGGTCAATCATGCCTTCTTTCAAGGCGATATCTCTCGAAGCTTGACTGCGATTATAACCTAAAATTTCATAATCTGGATGATCGCGTTTGATACCAAGTGCCATCGAGGCACCGATCAAACCAAGACCTGCGATATAGACTGTTTTTGCCATAGGAACTCCTTAATAGTTCTTTGTATAGTCTCGGTGTTTGGCCACTGCTTCTTTTAATTCCTCTAGATTGTCTGATGAGAATTTTTCGAGGATTTCTTGTACCAAAACCGTTGCCACAACGGCTTCCATAACTACACCTGCTGCTGGAAGAGCAGTTGGATCACTTCTCTCAACGGTTGCCTTGTAAGGTTCATGGGTTTCGATATCCACACTCATAAGAGGCTTATAAAGAGTAGGAATAGGCTTCATAACTCCACGAACAACGATCGGTTGCCCATTGGTCATACCACCTTCAAAGCCCCCTAGATTGTTGGTACGGCGGGTATAACCGTCTTCTTTAGACCAGAGAATTTCATCCATGACCTGGCTGCCTTTACGATAACCAGCTTCAAAGCCAAGACCAAATTCCACCCCTTTAAAGGCATTGATAGAGACAACAGCTTGGGCCAATCTTGCATCCAATTTTCTGTCCCATTGGACATAGGAACCAAGACCAACTGGAACACCTCCAACGACTGTCTCCACAACCCCACCGATGGTATCACCGTCACGTTTGATTTGGTCAATATAATCCTTGATTTCCTGTTCTCTTTCTTGGTTGACAATAGAAACTTCGGACTGGGCAGCTCGTTCCTTAATCTCAGCGACTGTTAGATTTTCAGGAACATCGATTTCCTTGCCACCAAAGACCACGACATGGTTGGCAATCTCCATATCCAGCTCAGCCAAGAGGCGTTTGGCTACTGCACCAACTGCCACCCGCATGGTGGTTTCACGAGCTGATGAACGTTCTAAAGAATTTCGCAAATCGTCAAAACGGTACTTGATGCCCCCTACCAAGTCGGCATGACCTGGACGAGGATGGGTGATTTTTCGTTTGCTTTTAAGGCGGTCTTCAATGTCCTCTGCAGACATGATATCCAGCCATTTTTGGTGGTCTTTATTGATGACATCCATGGTAATAGGAGCCCCTGTCGTCTTCCCATGGCGAACACCCGAAGTAAAGACAACCTGGTCACTCTCAATCTTCATACGACCACCACGGCCGTAGCCACCCTGACGACGTTTAAGGTCTCCATTAATATCTTCAGCTGTCAAAGGAAGTCCTGCTGGAATTCCTTCAATAATAGCCGTCAGACGGGGACCATGTGATTCTCCTGCAGTTAAATATCTCATACGTTCTCCTTATTTTACCAAGTAGTCTTTCATCTCTTCCAGAGAAACTGGGTGGATGGTTGCAGAACCGAGCTCTGGTACCAAGACCAATTTCAAGGTATTGCCACGCGCCTTCTTATCATGAGTCAAAGCCTGATAAAGCTTGTCAACATCCCAGTTTTCATAATCAACAGGCAAGCCAAATTTCTGACACATTTCTGTGATGGACTGGGTAATGCCAGCTGGCATGAGACCCTTTTTCTCAGCAACCTTGGAAATCTGCACCATGCCCATGGCCACAGCTTCTCCATGCATGACCTTGCCATAACCAGCAGTCGCTTCAATAGCATGACCAATAGTGTGGCCAAAATTGAGGTAAAGGCGTACACCATTGTCCAACTCATCCTCAACCACCATCTTGCGCTTAACCTGACAAGAATGTTCAATCAAAGTCTCTGCATATTCCAAAATGCTCTCAACAGAACCATCCAGCTCCGTCAAGAGAGCCCAAAGTTCTGGATCCTCAATCAAGCCATACTTGATAACTTCACCCATTCCTTCAATCAACTCTCTTTTTCCGAGGGTTTCAAGAACAAGTGGGTCAATCAGAACCCCATCTGGTTGGGCAAAGGTACCCACCATATTCTTAGCAAATGGAGTATTGATGCCCGTCTTTCCACCGATTGAAGAATCCACCTGGGCAGTCAAACTAGTCGGAATCTGAACAAAGTGAATGCCCCGCATATAGGTAGAGGCTACGAAACCAGCCAGGTCTCCAACGACACCACCACCTAGGGCTACAATCCCATCACTGCGGGTCAGACCTTGCTTGACCAAAAATTCATAGACTTTCTGAACAGTGGTCAAATTCTTTCTTTCTTCACCTTCTAAAAAGTCAAAAACAGCTACCTGAAAACCAGCATCTTCTAGGCTGAGCTTGACCTTCTCTGCATAAAGAGAAGCTACATGGTTATCTGTCACAATGACTACCTTTTGTGGTTGCCAGAGTTCTCGCAACCATTGACCAGCCTGAGCCAGACAACCTTTTTCAATCTGAATATCATAAGGATGATGAGGAATATCGATTCTGATTTTCATAGGAGAATCTCCCTTTCTTTATTGGTATTTTTCTGTTAAGGACTGCCAAATCTCTTCTGTCGGCATTTCCTTGCCTGTCCAGAGTTGAAAAGCTTCTGCAGCTTGATAGAGCAACATTCCCAGACCATTGACCGCTGGATTGCCCTGCCTCCTAGCCCATTTCAAAAATGGTGTTTCAAAGGGTTGGTAAATGATATCTGCTACTAAAAGAGTTTCTGGTAGGACAATGTTTTCAGGAACTGGAGATGATTGACCATCCATCCCTACACTAGTTGCATTGACCAGTAAATCCGACCCAGCAATCCTTGCTTGCAGTTCAGAAACATCTTCTAAAGCATACAAGTCCACTTTAAAGCCTGTCTGCTCCTGTAATTTGTCTAGGTAAGGTCTTGTTTTTTCCATAGAAACTGAACGAACAAAGACCGAAATCTGACTGACGCCGTCCAAAATAGCTTGTGCCAAAATAGACTTGGCCGCACCGCCTGCACCCAGCAGGGTCATCTTCTTACCTGAAATTGTAAAAGAAGGCAAGCTCTTAAAAAATCCCTTGCCATCTGTATTATATCCAATTAAATTGCCATTCTCATTGACAACCGTATTAACCGCACCAATCAAGCGCGATTCGTCACTCAGCTCATCCAAATAAGGAATCACCTGCTCCTTATAGGGCATGGACAGGTTGATGCCAAACATCTGGTAGCGACGAATATTGGCCACTGTTTCTGCCAAATCACCCGCTTCAATCTCCCAAGCCACGTAAGCACCATTGGTAGCTGTCGCCTCAAAGGCACTATTGTGAATAAAAGGGGAAATAGAATGCTTAATAGGATTGGCAACAACGGCAGCTAAACGTGTATAGCCATCAAGCTTCATCCAAAATCTCCCGAATTTTTTTCATGTTAGCTAGGGAAATCTGACCTAGGGCACTTGCCTCATCTAGACTAGCAAAGGACCAGCTAGAACCTGTCACATCCGCAGTGATACGAGAGACCTTACCCACCTTGCCCATAGAAATCGTCACATATTCCTGCTCAGGATTGAGGGTTTTAAAGCCTCGTGTATAGTTCATCAAGTCTAAGACATCCTGCTCCGTGTGAGCCATAACCGCAACCTTAACAAGTTTTGGATTTAGGCTAGTCAACTCTGACAAGATTTCCATCATATTTTCAGGTGTTTCTTGGAAATTGTGGTAACTCAAAACGAGATTTGGGAAGTCCAGCATTTCCTCAAAAACATCCTTGTAGCTGTAGTACTCAAAATCAATATAGTCTGGTTGATAGAGTTGCGCCACTTCCTTGATTAGATGGATATATTCTTCTGAAGAAAGGTCGATTTCTCCCCCTTCAGCGCGAGTTCGCAGGGTGAAAACCAACTCACGACCTGCAAATTTTTCAAAAATAGCTGGAGCTACCTGCAAAATCGCTTCTTTAGGCAGATAGTCGGCACGCCATTCAATAATATCAGCATCTTGATACCTTGTGGCATCCAGAGCCTGAGCCTCCTCTAAACTTCTTGGCATTACTGAAACGATTAATTTCATTTACTAACCTTCATACTAATCACCTTGAGGTAATTACTACTTTCATCTTTTTTATTATAGGCGAAATCTGCTGGAAGACCGTATTTATTTAAAATCTGGTAACTTCTTCCTGCAAAGCCTTTATCAATTTGTTCTGTAAATTTCTGGCGGGATACATTGGCAGCATTGGTACTGGCAATAATAATACCGCTCGGATTTAAAATCTCAAGACTCTGGGATATCAACTTGTGATAGTCCTTAGCCACAGAAAATGTTTGTTTTTTGTTCCGAGCAAAGCTAGGCGGATCTAGGACAATCACATCGTAGGTCAAGGCTTTTCGCTTGGCATACTTGAAATATTCAAAGACATCCATGACTATAAAACGATGGTTGTCTGTGCTAAGTCCATTTGCCTGAAAATGCGCTTGAGACAATTCTCGTGAACGTTTGGCTAGGTCGACAGAGGTTGTCTGGCTAGCTCCCCCCATGGCCGCAGCCACGGAAAAGGCAGCTGTATAAGAAAACATATTGAGCAAGGATTTGCCCATAGCCAATCCATCCACTAAACTACCGCGAACTTCATGCTGGTCTAGGAAAATCCCTGTCATCAAGCCATCATTCATAAAGACTTGATAGAGGACACCATTTTCCAAAACAGTGAAAAATTTAGGTGCTTCTTGACCATAAACATGGGCTGATTCATAGTCCAAACCCTTAAAGCGTATCTTCTCATAGGCCCCTAAGACCTCAGGAAAAACCTGTCTAAAGGCTTCTGAGATGGTCTGACGAATCTGATAAACATAAGAGTTATACCAAGAAAAGACAGCATAGTCGCCATAAAGGTCCACTGTCAGACCGCCAAAGCCATCTCCCTCTTGGTTAAAGAGACGAAAGGCAGTTGTCAATTCGTCTTGATAGTAGGCTTTTCTCTTTTCTTTAGCTTGTCTAAACAGTGCTTCAAAGAAAGCTTGATTGAAGGTCACCTTTTCCTTGCTGACAAACCAGCCCAAGCCCTTGTTCTGTTGGGAAAGGTAGGCAGTTCCAAGAAAATTTCCATCTTGACCATGAACTTCTACTTCCTGATCCTTGAGATGAACATCTGCAAGATCACTCGCTTCTAGTAAAACTAGTCCCTTTGAAAGCTTTTTTTCAACCTGTTTGTTGACTCTTATTCTATTCATAGTCACTATTATATCAAACTTTTAGACAATTCTCAAAAAAGAAACTACCCTTGCTTTTTTACTCTTCTTTTAAAAAATGGTATACTAATACTAATAAAAAATTAGGAAGTAAATGTGTGAGAATTAATTTTAACAAAATCCAAAAAGCCATGGGTACCAGACTGGGTTTTGTCCTAACCCTTTTAATCCTCTATTGGCTCAAAACCTTATTAGCCTATACCGTTGACTTTAATTTAGATATTCAAGTAGGTAAGTTGCAGGGAAATTACCTTGCCTTTATCGCCTTTTTCAACCCCCTTCCTCTAGGACTACTCCTGCTGGCTCTAGCCCTCTATGCTCGCTCAACCAAGATCTTTTATGGTCTGAGTATAGCTATTTATAGCCTTTTATTCATTTGGCTCTATTCCAATGTCTTTTACTATCGAGAATTTAGTGACTTTATCACGGCCAATACCATGAAGGTGGTCAGCAAGGTGTCTGTCGGCACTGCAGAACTAGAGTTACTGCGTCCTTGGGATTTCATCTATTTTATGGATTTCCCATTGCTGGCTTTCCTTTTCTATAAAAAACTCATCCAGCTGGACAGGAGACCTTTCAAATTCCGCTCCAGTGTTGCTATCACTGCACTCTCAGCCCTGTTCTTTTCTGCTAATCTTTTCTTGGCTGAAATTGAGCGTCCCGATCTCCTATCGCGAGGATTTTCGAATTATTATGTTGTCCGTGCCCTCAGTTTGCCAGCATTTTTAGGCTATAGTGCCAACCAATCCTATAGCGCCAACAAAGAACGTGCTAAGGCCTCTGAGACCGACCTTCAACCTATTACAGATTATATTCAAGAACATTCTGCTAAGCCCAATCCAGACT
>CAURES010000046.1:0-12845 GCA_963523725.1 uncultured Streptococcus sp. | reverse complement strand
CATGGCAGCTCAATCTGCAGCAGAAGTTTTGGAGCAACCAGCAGTAGTGGTGGAAGCTCGCACTCTTCCTCAAGGTTTGACAAGTCTTCTTGCCTTTGATCCAAGCAAGTCCATCGAAGAAAACCAAGAGCGTATGACTGCTGCTCTTAGCGATGTCGTTAGCGGAAGCGTCACAACAGCTGTGCGTGATACAACCATTGATGGCTTAGAAATCCATGAAAATGATAATCTTGGTATGGTGGATGGGAAAATTCTCGTGTCAAACCCTGACATGCACCAAACCTTGACAGAAACCTTGAAACATATGTTGGATGAAGATAGTGAAATCGTAACCTTCTACGTCGGTGAAGACGGAAGCGAAGAACTTGCCAATGAAATTGCTCAAGAAATCGCAGAAGAATTCGAAGACGTTGAAGTCGAGATTCACCAAGGTCAACAACCTGTTTACCCATACCTATTTAGTGTAGAATAAGATTAATGAAGAACTGAGAAATCGGTTCTTTTTTTCTTTTTAAATAATGAAATCGATATCTTTTTAATAAAAACAAAAATAACATTCATAAATAAACGTTAAAATAGAAAATTCAGAAAATTTCTTCTTTTGTCTTGAAAAATTTTGAAAAAGTGGTATGATAGTAACAAGTTATTTTTAAGAGGAAAGAAAGGGGAACAATGGAGAAAATCAGTTTAGAATCTCCTAAGACGGGGTCGGACCTAGTTTTGGAAACACTTCGTGATTTAGGAATTGATACCATCTTTGGTTATCCTGGTGGTGCGGTCTTGCCTTTTTATGATGCGATATATAATTTTAAAGGCATTCGCCACATTCTAGGACGCCATGAGCAAGGTTGTCTGCATGAAGCTGAAGGTTATGCCAAATCAACTGGAAAGTTGGGTGTTGCCGTCGTCACTAGCGGACCAGGAGCAACAAATGCCATTACAGGGATTGCAGATGCCATGAGCGATAGCGTTCCCCTTTTGGTCTTTACAGGTCAGGTGGCGCGAGCAGGTATTGGGAAGGATGCCTTTCAGGAGGCAGACATTGTGGGAATTACCATGCCAATCACTAAGTACAATTACCAAGTTCGTGAGACAGCTGATATCCCTCGAATCATTACGGAAGCTGTCCATATCGCAACTACAGGACGTCCAGGGCCAGTTGTAATTGACCTACCTAAAGACGTATCTGCTTTAGAAACGGACTTCATCTATTCACCAGAAGTGAACCTACCAAGCTATCAGCCAACTCTTGAGCCAAATGATATGCAAATCAAGAAAATCTTGAAGCAATTATCCAAGGCTAAAAAGCCAGTCTTGCTAGCTGGTGGTGGAATTAGTTATGCTGAAGCTGCTGCGGAATTAAATGAATTTGCAGAACGCTATCAAATTCCAGTGGTAACCAGTCTTTTGGGACAAGGAACGATTGCAACGAGTCATCCACTCTTCCTTGGAATGGGAGGCATGCACGGGTCATTCGCAGCTAATATTGCCATGACGGAAGCGGACTTTATGATTAGTATTGGTTGTCGTTTCGATGACCGCTTGACGGGGAATCCTAAGACTTTCGCTAAGAATGCTAAGGTTGCCCACATTGATATTGACCCAGCCGAGATTGGCAAGATTATCAGTGCAGATATTCCTGTAGTTGGAGATGCTAAGAAGGCCTTGCAAATGTTGCTGGCCGAACCAACAGTTCATAACAATACTGAAAAATGGATTGAAAAAGTCACTAAAGACAAGAACCGCGTTCGTTCTTATGATAAGAAAGAGCGTGTGGTTCAGCCGCAAGCTGTTATTGAACGAATTGGTGAATTGACGAATGGAGATGCCATTGTGGTAACAGACGTTGGTCAACACCAAATGTGGACAGCCCAGTATTATCCCTACCAAAATGAACGTCAGTTAGTGACTTCAGGTGGTTTGGGAACCATGGGATTTGGAATCCCAGCAGCAATCGGTGCTAAAATTGCTAACCCAGATAAGGAAGTAGTCTTGTTTGTTGGGGATGGCGGGTTCCAAATGACTAACCAGGAATTGGCTATTTTGAACATTTACAAGGTGCCAATCAAGGTGGTTATGCTGAACAACCACTCACTTGGAATGGTTCGCCAATGGCAGGAATCCTTCTATGAAGGTAGAACATCTGAGTCGGTCTTTGATACCCTTCCTGATTTCCAACTGATGGCACAAGCTTATGGTATTAAAAACTATAAGTTTGACAATCCTGAGACCTTGGCTCAAGACCTTGAAGTCATCACTGAGGATGTTCCTATGCTAATCGAGGTAGATATTTCTCGTAAGGAACAGGTGCTACCAATGGTACCAGCTGGTAAGAGTAATCATGAGATGTTGGGGGTGAAGTTCCATGCGTAGAATGTTAACAGCAAAACTACAAAATCGTTCAGGAGTCCTCAATCGCTTTACTGGCGTTCTGTCTCGTCGTCAGGTTAATATTGAAAGCATCTCTGTTGGAGCAACAGAAGATCCGAATGTATCGCGTATCACCATTATTATTGATGTTGCTTCACATGATGAGGTGGAGCAAATTATCAAACAGCTCAATCGTCAGATTGATGTGATTCGCATTCGAGATATTACAGACAAGCCTCATTTGGAGCGCGAGGTGATTTTGGTTAAGATGTCAGCGCCAGCTGAGAAGCGAGCTGAGATTCTAGCGATTATTCAACCTTTCCGTGCAACGGTGGTAGACGTAGCACCAAGCTCGATTACCATTCAGATGACAGGAAATGCTGAAAAGAGTGAAGCTCTATTGCGAGTCATTCGACCATACGGTATTCGCAATATCGCTCGTACGGGTGCAACTGGATTTACCCGCGATTAAAAATCCAACTTAAATTTGTTAAACCAGCCTAAAAGGCAATAAATAATAGAAAAGAGAGAAAAACTATGGCAGTTCAAATGGAATACGAAAAAGATGTTAAAGTAGCAGCACTTGACGGTAAAAAAATCGCCGTTATCGGTTATGGTTCACAAGGACATGCGCATGCTCAAAACTTGCGTGATTCAGGTCGTGACGTTATTATCGGTGTACGTCCAGGTAAATCTTTTGATAAAGCAAAAGAAGATGGATTTGACACTTACACAGTAGCAGAAGCTACTAAATTGGCTGACGTTATCATGATTTTGGCACCAGACGAAATCCAACAAGAACTTTACGAAGCAGAAATCGCTCCAAACTTGGAAGCTGGAAATGCCGTTGGATTTGCTCATGGTTTCAATATCCACTTTGAGTTTATCAAAGTTCCTGCAGATGTAGATGTCTTTATGTGTGCACCTAAAGGACCAGGACACTTGGTACGCCGTACTTATGAAGAAGGATTTGGTGTTCCAGCTCTTTACGCAGTATATCAAGATGCAACAGGAAATGCTAAAAACATTGCTATGGACTGGTGTAAAGGTGTTGGAGCAGCTCGTGTAGGTCTTCTTGAAACAACATACAAAGAAGAAACTGAAGAAGATTTGTTTGGTGAACAAGCTGTACTTTGTGGTGGTTTGACTGCCCTTATCGAAGCAGGTTTCGAAGTCTTGACAGAAGCAGGTTACGCTCCAGAATTGGCTTACTTTGAAGTTCTTCACGAAATGAAATTGATCGTTGACTTGATCTACGAAGGTGGATTCAAGAAAATGCGTCAATCAATTTCAAACACTGCTGAGTACGGTGACTATGTATCAGGTCCACGTGTAATCACTGAACAAGTTAAAGAAAATATGAAAGCTGTCTTGGCAGACATCCAAAATGGTAAATTTGCAAATGACTTTGTAAATGACTATAAAGCTGGACGTCCAAAATTGACTGCTTACCGTGAACAAGCAGCTAACCTTGAAATTGAAAAAGTTGGTGCAGAATTGCGTAAAGCAATGCCATTCGTTGGTAAAAACGACGATGATGCATTCAAAATCTATAACTAATTGATAGAAATTAAGGTGAAGGCGAGTTGGGGGACTAACTCGCTTTTATAATCAATTCATCTCTTTTTAAAAGGATGGATTGCGATAAGTATGAAATAGTTTAGGAGAAAATGATGTTAAGTTCAAAAGATATCATCAAGGCTCATAAAGTCTTGAACGGTGTGGTTGTGAATACCCCACTGGATTATGACCATTATTTGTCGGAGAAGTATGGTGCTAAGATTTATTTGAAAAAGGAAAATGCCCAACGTGTTCGTTCTTTTAAAATTCGTGGTGCCTATTATGCCATTTCCCAGCTCAGTAAGGAAGAACGTGAGCGTGGGGTAGTCTGCGCTTCGGCGGGGAATCATGCGCAGGGAGTAGCCTATACCTGTAATGAAATGAAGATTCCTGCTACTATCTTTATGCCCATTACAACTCCGCAACAAAAGATTGGTCAGGTTCGCTTTTTTGGTGGGGAGTTCGTAACCATTAAACTAGTTGGAGATACCTTTGATGCTTCTGCTAAGGCAGCTCAAGAATTTACAGTTTCTGAAAATCGTACCTTTATTGATCCCTTTGATGATGCCCATGTTCAAGCAGGTCAAGGGACTGTTGCTTATGAGATTTTAGAAGAAGCTCGAAAAGAATCGATTGATTTTGATGCTGTCTTGGTTCCTGTTGGTGGTGGCGGTCTCATTGCTGGGGTTTCTACCTATATCAAGGAAACAAGTCCAGAAATTGAAGTCATTGGAGTAGAGGCTAATGGAGCACGTTCCATGAAGGCGGCCTTTGAAGCTGGTGGGCCAGTCAAACTCAAAGAAATTGACAAATTTGCGGATGGGATTGCTGTACAAAAGGTAGGTCAATTGACCTATGAAGCAACTCGTCAACATGTTCAAACCTTAGTAGGTGTCGATGAGGGATTGATTTCTGAAACCTTGATTGACCTTTACTCTAAGCAAGGGATTGTTGCAGAACCTGCTGGAGCGGCTAGTATTGCTTCTTTAGAAGTTTTAGCTGAATATATCAAGGGGAAAACCATTTGTTGTATCATTTCTGGAGGAAATAATGATATCAACCGTATGCCAGAAATGGAAGAACGTGCCTTGATTTATGATGGGATCAAGCATTACTTTGTGGTCAATTTTCCACAGCGTCCAGGTGCTCTGCGTGAGTTTGTAAATGATATCCTGGGGCCAAATGATGATATCACACGTTTTGAGTATATCAAACGAGCTAGCAAGGGAACAGGACCAGTATTAATTGGGATCGCCTTAGCAGATAAGCATGATTATGCAGGATTGATTCGTCGAATGGAAGGTTTTGATCCAGCTTATATTAACTTAAATGGTAATGAAACGCTCTATAATATGCTTGTCTGAGGACTAATAAAAAAATATCATATTATTTGCACAACTGATGTATAGGTGTTATAATGAGGGTGAAGAAAGGGGGCGATTCCTATGGACTTAGGAAATCTATCGTGCTATTTCTACTACAACTCACTATAGCACCTATTATTTTTGATTCTGTTTATATTAAGGCGCCAGAATTACTTACTATATAAGGAAATTTTTTGAAATCCCCAATTGTATAGATCTCTAATTTGAAATTTCTCTAAATATAATAGGAATCAGAAAAAATAATCAATGTTTATGAGATGGTTGTTAGGTGAGTCGGCTGAAAAAACTCGTGAGATAAACAATAGTGCTAGACATGAAATGGCAAGTGCTGCTGTTTTCAAATGACTAGCTGGGAAGCGGGTATGTAATCAGAAGGTGAAAGATTGGACAAAGTAAGTAGTACCGGTTGTAAAACGAATAAGATATAGATAAGGACAGGAAAGGAACCAAAGAAGGAGAAAGAAAAACGGAATGGTTTAGAGATAGTGTGGAGTGAAAGACTATCTTTAGTGGACTTGTTGATTTAAAAGGAATATATAGAATGAAATAGTAAATCCTGTCTATCCTATTGAGAAACTGGCATTCAGTATACATGAATATTTTTACAAGTTTAAAGTTTAATAATGCAATTGTTTTTTAGGAGCATACTAATGGGTTATAGTAAGCAAAAACCTATATATTATCGGCTTTAAAAAGGAAGTAAGAAGATTCTGGGTCATTTATTTTATTGAATATATGTTTTTTTATTGACAAAAGACATAAAAACGTATAGAATAATATAACGTAAAGAAGAAAATAGGAGAAGAACATGGCTAAGTCAAACTTTGAAAAAGTAGAATCAGTTGTTGGCTGGGTTCGTGATAAGAAAATCACAGGCTACCGTATCTCTAAAGAAACGAATGCGCGTGAAATGTCTATCATTGCTCTAGCGCAGGGGCGTGCAAAAGTAAAAAATATTTCATTTGAAACAGCTCTAGGTTTAATTGATTTCTATGAAAAAAATCATGAAAAATTTGAAGATTAATCTTTGGATAATGGCGGATTCTTGAATAAGGTCTGCCTTTTCATTTTGATACTCAATGAAAATCAAAGAGCAAACTAGGAAGCTAGCCGCAGGCTGCTCAAAACACTGTTTTGAGGTTGCAGATAGAGCTGACGTGGTTTGAAGAGATTTTCGAAGAGTATGAGGACAGCAAAAAGACTGCACGATTGATGCAGCCTTTTCTTTTTATTTGAGATAGCGTTGAAGGAACTCTTTTGTACGGTCTTCTTTAGGATTGGTGAAGAGGTCTTCTGGTTTGCCTTCTTCAGCGATTACACCCTTATCCATGAAGATAACACGGTGAGAGACATCACGAGCGAATTCCATTTCGTGGGTTACAACAATCATAGTCAAGCCTTCCTGAGCCAGATCTTGCATGATTTTGAGGACCTCTCCAACCATTTCTGGATCGAGAGCTGATGTTGGTTCATCAAAGAGAATAGCGTCCGGATTCATTGAAAGGGCACGAGCGATGGCCACACGTTGTTTTTGACCACCTGAGAGTTGTTTTGGTTTCGCTTGCCAGTAGCGTTCTCCCATGCCGACCTTTTCCAGGTTTTCTTTGGCAATCTTTTCAGCTTCTGTACGTTCGCGTTTAAGGACAGTTGTCTGAGCGACAATTGTGTTTTCAAGCACGTTGAGATTTTCAAAGAGGTTAAAGGATTGGAAAACCATCCCCAACTTTTCACGGTATTGCGTGAGGTCATAGCCTTTTTCGAGGACGTTTTGTCCATGATAAAGGATTTGTCCATCAGTTGGCGTTTCAAGAAGGTTAATGGAGCGTAGGAAAGTTGATTTTCCGCTTCCAGAGCTTCCGATGATAGAGATGACTTCTCCCTTGTGGACAGTCAGAGAAATGTCTTTTAGCACTTCGTTTTGTCCATAGGATTTTTTGAGGTGTTTAATTTCAAGGATTGCTTGTGTCATTATTTCAAATCCTCCGTTTGCATTTGGTTAGCACCTGTAGTATAGGTATCCATGTCCATTCGGCGTTCAATGAAGCGTAGGATACGTGTTACGGTGAAGGTGAGGACAAAGTAAATCACGGCGATGATTGTAAATGTCTGGAAGTATTGATAGGTTTGTGTTGCCACGGTATTTCCTGAGAAATAAAGTTCGACAACAGAGATAACGTTCAATACAGATGTATCTTTGATATTGATGACAAATTCATTACCAGTTGCTGGTAGGATATTGCGAACAACCTGAGGTAGGACAATCTTACGCATGGTTTGGTTATGAGTCATACCAAGAGCAGTCGCAGCTTCAAATTGTCCCTTGTCAACTGCCAGAATACCACCACGTACGATTTCAGTCATGTAGGCACCAGTGTTGATTGAAACGATGAAGATAGCAGCCAGTGTGCGGTCAAGGTTGATACCGAAAGCTTGGGCAGTTCCATAGTAGATAACCATCGATTGAACGATCATTGGGGTACCACGGAAAATTTCAATGTAGACATTGAGGATCCAGCCGATTAGTTTTTGTAATCCATAAATGGCTTTATTCTCAGAGAGAGGAGCAGTACGGAAAACACCAATGGCAAGACCGATAATGAGACCTATGATGGTTCCGACGATAGAGATTAAAAGAGTGATACCAGCACCACGCAAGAGTTGTTGCCAGTTTTCAGAAAGAATTTTAGCGACTTGGCTAAAGAAACTACTGCTAGTCTCTTCAGTTGTTGTAGCTTCGGCAGGCTGTTCCTTGATCATACGATCCATCAAGGCAACTTGGTCATCTTTCGAAATGGTTTCAATGCTGGCATTGATTTGGCTAATACGATTGTCATCTTTACGAAGTCCAATGGCAATAGCTGTATCTTCTTCTCCAGTTTTGAAACCTGGTTCTACTTGAACCATCTTGAACTTAGAGTTAGCAGCTTCGGCAGTCAGAGCTTCAGGGCGTTCAGAAACATAGGCATCAATGACACCGGCCTCAAGTGCTTGGCGCATTTGAGCGAAGTCTCCCATGGCAGTTTCTTTTTTAGCACCTGGGATTTGTGCAATCAAGTCGTAGAGGTAGACCCCTTGTTGAGAAGTGATTTTCGCACCGTTAAAGTCATCCAAAGATTTTGCATTTGCGTAGGCAGAATCTTTTTTGACTAGTAGGACAGGTTCGCTAGTGTAGTAACTACTTGAAAAGGCAATTTCTTGTTTGCGTTCTGCAGTTGGACTCATACCTGCGATAATCATGTCAATCTTACCAGAAGTAAGGGCAGGGACTAGACCTTCCCACTTTGTTTTAACAACCAAAGGTTCTTTACCTAAGTCCTTAGCGATTTTCTTGGCGATTTGAACATCGTATCCGTTAGCATACTGGTTAGTCCCATCGATTTTGACAGCTCCATTGCTATCATCATCCTGAGTCCAGTTAAAGGGAGCATATGCTGCTTCCATCCCGATGCGTAAATATTCATCGGCTTGAGCAACATTGACAAGTCCCAGCATCAGCAAGAGACTTGTGAAAATAGATAAGTATATTTTTCTCATGATTTCTCCTATTTCTAATCTATTAAAAAATAACTGTCTCCTATTTTATCGAAAAAAACTCTATTTTTCAATATAGGTAAGCCCTTACTTGAGAAAAAATGATATAATGATAGCAAAGATAAAAAGGGGGCTTAGATGATGAAAAAAACTTTTTTCTTACTGGTGTTAGGCTTGTTTTGCCTTCTGCCACTCTCTGTTTTTGCCATTGATTTCAAGATAAACTCTTATCAAGGGGATTTGTATATTCATGCAGACAATACGGCAGAATTTAGACAGAAGATAGTTTACCAGTTTGAGGAAGATTTTAAGGGGCAAATCGTGGGACTTGGACGTGCTGGCAAGATGCCTAGTGGATTTGACATTGATCCTCATCCAAAGGTTCAGGCTGCGAAAAACGGTGCTGAACTAGAAGACGTTACTAGCGAAGTGATAGAAGGAGCAGATGGTTATACTGTTAAAGTTTATAATCCAGGTCAAGAAGGCGACACAGTTGAAGTTGACCTTGTTTGGAACTTAAAGAATTTGCTTTTTCTATATGATGACATTGCTGAATTAAATTGGCAACCTTTAACAGACAGTTCAGAGTCTATTAAAAAGTTTGAATTTCATGTAAGGGGGGACAAGGGGGCTGAGAAACTCTTTTTCCATACAGGGCAACTCTTTAGAGAGGGAACGGTTGAAAAGAGTAACCTTGATTATACTATTCGTTTAGACGATCTTCCAGCTAAGCGTGGAGTTGAATTGCATGCCTACTGGCCTCGGACCGATTTTGCTAATGCTACGGATCAGGGATTGAAAGGGAATCGTTTAGAAGAGTTTAATAAGATAGAAGACTCGATTGTTAAAGACAAAGAGCAAAGTAAACAACTCCTTACGTGGGTCTTCCCTTCGATACTTTCTATCTCTCTGTTATTGAGCATCTGCTTCTATTTCATCTATAGAAGAAAGACCACTCCTTCCGTCAAATATGCCAAAAATCATCGTCTCTATGAACCACCAATGGAATTAGAGCCTATGGTTTTATCAGAGGCTGTCTACTCGACCTCCTTGGAGGAAGTGAGTCCTCTAACAAAAGGAGCAGGTAAATTTACCTTTGACCAACTTATTCAAGCTACCTTGCTAGATTTGATAGACCGTGGGAATGTATCTATTATTTCAGAAGGAGATGCAGTTGGTTTGAGGCTAGTAAAAGAAGATGGTTTGTCCAGTTTTGAGAAAGACTGTCTAAATCTGGCTTTTTCAGGCAAAAAAGAAGAAACTCTTTCCAATTTGTTTGCGGATTACAAGGTATCTGATAGTCTTTATCGTAGAGCAAAAGTCTCTGATGAAAAACGGATTCAAGCAAGAGGGCTTCAACTCAAATCTTCTTTTGAAGAAGTATTGAAAGAGATGCAAGAAGGAGTGAGAAAACGAGTTTCCTTCTGGGGGCTTCCGGATTATTATCGTCCTTTAACTGGTGGGGAAAAGGCCTTGCAAGTGGGTATGGGGGTCTTGACTATCTTGCCCCTATTTATCGGATTTGGTTTGTTCTTGTACAGTTTGGATGTTTATGGCTATCTTTACATCCCCTTGCCAATACTTGGTTTTCTAGGTTTGGTTTTGGCTGTTTTCTATTATTGGAAGCTTCGACTAGATAATCGTGATGGTGTCCTAAATGAAGCAGGAGCAGAAGTCTACTATCTCTGGACCAGTTTTGAAAATATGTTACGTGAGATTGCGCGATTGGATCAGGCTGAATTAGAAAGTATTGTGGTC
Source organism: uncultured Streptococcus sp. (assembly GCA_963523725.1). Taxonomy (GTDB): domain Bacteria; phylum Bacillota; class Bacilli; order Lactobacillales; family Streptococcaceae; genus Streptococcus. The sequence goes on along the minus strand of CAURES010000046.1, from coordinate 2,241 downwards.
TGGAATCGCCTCTTGGTATATGCGACCTTATTTGGCTATGCAGACAAGGTCAGTCATTTGATGAAGGTTCATCATATTCAAGTGGAAAATCCAGATATCAACCTCTATGTAGCTTATGGCTGGCACAGTATGTTTTATCATTCAAGCGCGCAAATGAGCCATTATGCTAGTGTCGCAAATACAGCAAGTACCTATTCCGTATCTTCTGGAAGTGGAAGTTCTGGCGGTGGCTTCTCTGGAGGCGGAGGTGGTGGCAGTATCGGTGCCTTTTAAAGAGAGCTAAAATATGCTATAATGGAAGATAGAAAAAGGAGTAATCTATGTATCTTATTGAAATTTTAAAATCTATCTTCTTCGGGATTGTTGAAGGAATTACGGAATGGTTGCCGATTTCCAGTACAGGTCACTTGATTTTAGCAGAGGAATTTATCCAATACCAAAATCAGAATGAATCCTTTATGTCCATGTTTAATGTCGTGATTCAGCTTGGTGCTATTTTAGCGGTTATGGTAATTTACTTTAACAAGCTCAATCCTTTTAAACCGACTAAGGATAAGCAGGAAGTTCGCAAGACTTGGAGACTATGGTTGAAGGTCTTGATTGCGACCTTGCCGTTGCTTGCTGTATTTAAGTTTGATGATTGGTTTGATACCCACTTCCATAACATGGTTTCAGTTGCTCTCATGTTGATTATCTATGGGATTGCCTTTATCTATTTGGAAAAGCGCAATAAAGCGCGTGCTATCGAGCCAAGTGTAACAGAGTTGGACAAGCTTCCTTATACGACAGCCTTCTATATCGGTCTCTTCCAAGTTCTTGCCCTTTTACCAGGAACGAGTCGTTCTGGGGCAACGATTGTCGGTGGTTTGTTGAATGGAACCAGTCGTTCTGTTGTGACAGAATTTACCTTCTATCTTGGAATTCCAGTTATGTTTGGAGCTAGTGCCTTAAAGATTTTCAAATTTGTGAAAGCAGGACAGCTCTTGAGCTTTGGGCAATTGTTTTTGCTCTTGGTTGCGATGGGAGTAGCCTTTGCAGTCAGCATGGTAGCTATTCGTTTCTTGACAAGTTATGTGAAAAAACACGACTTTACCCTTTTCGGTAAATACCGTATCGTGCTTGGTAGTGTTTTGCTACTTTACAGTTTTGTCCGTTTATTTGTATAAGAAAAACCTTGAAGGGGCAGCTCTTCAAGGTTTTAAAATCCAGTCATGGTAATCCCCAACAGGCGGACACCTCTTTCTTTCTCGCTTAATTCTTCATAGAGTTGCAGGGCTATTTGGCTTATCTGACTAGCATCCTGTGTTTTTTGAACAAGACTTTTTCGTTTAGTGAGAGTTGAAAAGTCCTCGTAGCGAATTTTCAAAATGACAATTTTTCCAGCTTTTTCTTGTTGATGTAGATTGAGAGCAACTCTTTCTGATAGAAGAGCCAGCTCTTTTTTGATGTCTTCCTCAGCACGGAGAATCTTTCCATATGTTTTCTCCTTCCCGATTGATTTACGGATGCGATTGGATTTGACGGGGGAATTGTGAATGCCACGAGCCTTTCGATACAGGTCATAGCCCAGTCTTCCAAAACGGTCTATTAGGGTCACTTCAGGAACTTCAAGTAGATCAGCGCCAGTAAAAATCCCCATTTGATGAAGACGTTCTACTGTCTTCTTTCCTACTCCATGAAACTTGGAAATATCCATTTGTTTCAGAAAGTCCTCAGCCTGGTCAGGTAGAATCACTGTCAGACCATGTGGCTTTTGATAATCACTGGCCATTTTAGCTAAGAATTTGTTGTAAGAAACGCCAGCAGAAGCAGTTAGATGGAGTTCTTGCCAGATATCCTCTTGAATGAGGCGAGCGATTTTGACCGCTGACTTGATACCGAGTTTATTTTCTGTCACATCCAAATAGGCTTCGTCAATACTCATAGGTTCAATCAAATCTGTATATCGCTTAAAAATCGATCGAATCTGGAGGCCCACAGCTTTATATTTTTCATAATTCCCTGAGATAAAGACGGCTTGGGGACAACGTTCATAGGCTTCCTTGGAACTCATGGCAGAATGGACACCAAAAGCTCGTGCCTCATAGCTACAGGTAGAAACGACTCCCCGTCCACCTGTTTGCCGAGGGTCGCTTCCAATAATGACAGGTTTTCCTCTGAGTTTAGGATTATCCCTGATTTCCACCGCAGCAAAAAAGGCATCCATGTCAATATGGATGATTTTTCTTGACAAATCATTTA
>CAURES010000045.1:0-13288 GCA_963523725.1 uncultured Streptococcus sp. | reverse complement strand
TCGGTTATGATTTGCGTCATCTCATTGATACGGAAGAAGAAAAACTCAATCAGACTCGCTATACGCAACCAGCTATTTTAGCGACTTCAGTTGCTATCTACCGTTTATTGCAAGAAAAGGGCTATCAGCCTGATATGGTTGCTGGTTTGTCTCTTGGAGAATACTCTGCCTTGGTAGCTAGCGATGCCTTGGATTTTGAAGATGCGGTTGCTTTGGTTGCTAAGCGTGGAGCCTATATGGAAGAAGCGGCTCCTGCTGGCTCTGGCAAGATGGTAGCAGTTCTCAACACGCCAGTAGAGGTCATTAAGGAAGCCTGTCAAAAAGCTTCTGAACTTGGAGTAGTGACCCCAGCCAACTATAACACACCTGCACAAATCGTGATTGGTGGGGAAGTGGTTGCAGTTGATCGAGCTGTAGAACTCTTGCAGGAAGCTGGTGCCAAACGCTTGATTCCTCTTAAGGTTTCAGGACCTTTTCATACCGCTCTCCTTGAGTCAGCTAGTCAGAAACTAGCTGAAACTCTAGCTCAGGTAAGTTTTTCAGATTTTACTTGTCCCCTAGTCGGCAATACAGAAGCTGCAGTTATGCAAAAAGAAGACATTGCTCAACTCTTGACGCGTCAGGTCAAGGAGCCAGTTCGTTTTTATGAGAGTATTGCAGTTATGCAAGAAGCAGGCGTAACCAACTTTATCGAGATTGGACCGGGGAAAGTCTTGTCAGGCTTTGTCAAAAAAATTGATAAGACAGCTAAACTAGCCAATGTTGAAGATCAGGCTAGTTTGGAAGCCTTGCTAGAAAACAAGTAATCCCTTCTCCCATAAATACAAGAGGAAACAGGAGAAAAGAATGCAACTAAAAAATAAAAATATCTTTGTTACAGGTTCGAGTCGTGGAATTGGTCTTGCCATTGCCCACAAGTTTGCTCAAGCAGGAGCCAACATTGTCTTAAACAGTCGTGGTGCAATTTCAGAAGAATTGCTCGCTGAGTTTTCAGACTATGGTGTCAAGGTGGTTCCCATTTCAGGAGATGTATCAGATTTTGCAGACGCTAAGCGTATGGTTGAGCAAGCTATTGCAGAGCTGGGTTCAGTAGATGTTTTGGTCAACAATGCAGGGATTACCCAAGATACCCTGATGCTCAAGATGACAGAAGCGGATTTTGAAAAAGTGCTCAAGGTTAACTTGACTGGTGCCTTTAACATGACACAATCAGTCTTGAAACCGATGATGAAAGCCAGAGAAGGTGCTATCATTAATATGTCTAGTGTTGTTGGTTTGATGGGAAATATCGGTCAAGCTAACTATGCTGCTTCTAAGGCTGGTTTGATTGGTTTTACCAAGTCTGTGGCGCGTGAAGTGGCCAATCGCAATATCAGAGTTAATGCTATCGCACCTGGAATGATTGAGTCCGATATGACAGCTGTTTTATCAGACAAGGTAAAAGATGCCATGCTGGCACAAATTCCTATGAAAGAATTTGGGCAGGCAGAGCAGGTTGCAGATTTGACAGTATTTTTAGCAGGCCAAGATTATCTAACTGGTCAAGTGGTTGCCATTGATGGCGGCCTCAGTATGTAGCAGAAGCTAGAGGTAAAAAAGATGAAACTAAATCGAGTAGTAGTAACAGGTTATGGAGTAACATCTCCAATCGGAAATACACCAGAAGAATTTTGGAATAGTTTGACAACTGGAAAAATCGGAATTGGTCCAATTACAAAATTTGATCATAGTGACTTTGATGTGCATAATGCGGCAGAAATCCAAGATTTTCCTTTTGATAAATACTTTGTTAAGAAAGATACCAATCGTTTTGATAACTATTCTTTATATGCCTTGTATGCAGCCCAAGAAGCTGTTAATCATGCCAATTTGGATGTAGAGGCTCTTGATAAAGATCGTTTTGGTGTTATCGTGGCCTCTGGTATTGGTGGAATCAAGGAAATTGAAGATCAAGTGCTTCGCCTCCATGACAAAGGACCAAAACGTGTGAAACCATTGACCCTTCCAAAAGCCTTGCCAAATATGGCTTCAGGAAATGTTGCTATGCGTTTTGGAGCAAACGGTGTTTGTAAATCCATCAATACTGCCTGCGCTTCATCAAATGATGCGATTGGGGATGCCTTCCGCTCAATTAAGTTTGGTTTCCAAGATGTTATGTTGGTAGGTGGTTCAGAAGCTTCTATTACACCTTTTGCTATTGCTGGTTTCCAAGCCTTGACAGCTCTCTCTACTACAGAGGATCCAGCTCGTGCTTCTATCCCATTTGATAAAGACCGTAACGGTTTTGTTATGGGAGAAGGTTCAGGGATGTTGGTTCTTGAAAGTCTTGAACACGCGGAAAAACGTGGGGCTACTATCCTTGCCGAAGTAGTTGGTTACGGAAATACTTGTGATGCCTACCACATGACTTCACCACATCCAGAAGGTCAGGGAGCTATCAAGGCCATCAAATTAGCCTTGGAAGAAGCTGAGATTTCCCCAGAGCAAGTAGCCTATGTCAATGCTCACGGAACGTCAACTCCTGCTAATGAAAAAGGAGAAAGTGGTGCGATCGTGGCTGTTCTTGGTAAGGAAGTACCTGTATCATCAACCAAATCATTCACAGGACATTTGCTGGGTGCTGCAGGTGCAGTAGAAGCTATCGTCACAATCGAGGCTATGCGTCATAACTTTGTACCAATGACAGCTGGAACAAGCGAAGTATCAGATTATATCGAAGCCAATGTCGTTTATGGACAAGGCTTGGAGCAAGAAATTCCATACGCTATTTCAAATACTTTTGGTTTTGGTGGCCACAATGCAGTTCTTGCTTTCAAACGTTGGGAGAATAAATAACTATGAATTTAAACGATATTAAAGATTTGATGGCTCAATTTGACCAATCAAGTTTGAGAGAATTTTCTTATAAAAATGGGACGGATGAGTTACAGTTTAGCAAGAATGAAGCGAGACTGGTGTCTGAAGTTGCACCTCAAGTCGCTCCAGCGCCCGTTCTAGCAACATCAAGTCCAGTAGCTCCTACATCTGCTCCAGCAGAGACTGTAACAGAAGAGGTTCCAGCAGAAGCAAGTGTGGCTGCTGAGGGAGATCTTGTAGAGAGTCCACTTGTTGGAGTGGCTTACTTGGCTGCTGGTCCAGATAAACCTGCCTTTGTAACAGTTGGCGATAGTGTCAAAAAAGGTCAAACATTGGTGATCATCGAAGCCATGAAAGTCATGAATGAAATCCCAGCTCCTAAGGATGGTGTGGTAACGGAAATTCTCGTTTCTAATGAAGAAATGGTTGAGTTTGGTAAAGGATTGGTACGAATCAAATGATTGATATTCAAGGAATTAAAGAAGCCCTTCCCCACCGTTATCCTATGCTCCTAGTGGACCGTGTCTTGGAAGTGAGCGAGGATACCATCGTTGCCATCAAAAATGTGACCATCAATGAGCCTTTCTTTAACGGCCATTTTCCTCAATACCCAGTTATGCCAGGTGTTCTGATCATGGAAGCCTTGGCGCAAACTGCTGGTGTGTTGGAGTTATCAAAACCTGAAAATAAAGGAAAACTGGTCTTTTACGCTGGTATGGACAAGGTTAAATTCAAGAAGCAAGTTGTACCAGGTGACCAATTGCTTATGACAGCGACTTTTGTAAAACGTCGTGGCACCATTGCCGTGGTTGAAGCAAAGGCTGAAGTGGATGGCAAGCTTGCAGCTAGTGGTACTCTTACCTTTGCAATAGGGAACTAAGGAGGTTCTCCATGTTTCGAAAAATTTTAATTGCCAATCGTGGTGAAATTGCGGTTCGGATTATCCGTGCGGCGCGTGAACTGGGGATTGCAACGGTGGCGGTTTATTCAACTGCTGATAAGGAAGCCCTTCATACTCTTTTGGCAGATGAAGCGGTTTGTATCGGCCCTGGCAAGGCAACAGAGTCTTATCTCAATGTCAATGCGGTTCTATCAGCTGCAGTCTTGACTGAGGCAGAAGCCATTCACCCCGGTTTCGGATTTCTTAGTGAAAATTCCAAATTTGCAACCATGTGTGAAGAGGTGGGGATTAAGTTTATCGGTCCATCTGGTCATGTCATGGATATGATGGGAGACAAAATCAATGCGCGTGCTCAGATGATCAAGGCAGGTGTGCCTGTCATTCCAGGTTCAGATGGAGAAGTGCATAACTCTGAGGAAGCTTTGATTGTTGCTGAAAAAATTGGCTATCCTGTTATGCTCAAGGCTTCAGCAGGTGGAGGTGGTAAAGGGATTCGTAAGGTTGAAAAACCAGAAGACCTCGTTTCAGCCTTTGAAACTGCCTCTAGTGAAGCTAAGGCCAATTATGGCAATGGTGCCATGTACATTGAACGGGTTATCTATCCAGCTCGTCACATCGAGGTTCAAATCCTAGGAGATGAACACGGAAATGTGATTCACTTGGGGGAACGGGATTGTTCTCTTCAACGGAATAACCAAAAGGTTTTGGAAGAAAGTCCTTCAATTGCAATCGGCAAAACGCTACGCAATGAAATTGGTTCTGCTGCTGTTCGAGCTGCAGAGTCTGTTGGTTATGAAAATGCAGGGACCATTGAGTTTCTTCTTGATGAAGCCAGTGGTAAATTCTATTTCATGGAAATGAATACACGTGTTCAGGTAGAGCATCCAGTAACAGAGTTTGTTTCAGGTGTGGATATCGTTAAGGAACAGATTCGCATTGCGGCAGGTCAGCCTCTGTCTGTTAAGCAAGAAAATATTGTCTTACGTGGCCATGCCATCGAGTGTCGGATCAATGCAGAAAATCCAGCCTTCAACTTTGCTCCAAGTCCAGGTAAGATTACTAATCTCTATCTACCAAGTGGTGGAGTTGGCTTGCGCGTGGATTCAGCAGTTTATCCAGGTTATACCATTCCGCCCTATTATGATAGTATGATTGCCAAAATCATCGTACACGGTGAAAACCGTTTTGATGCCTTGATGAAAATGCAACGTGCCCTCTATGAATTAGAGATTGAAGGGGTGCAGACCAATGCAGATTTCCAGCTTGACCTCATTTCAGATCGCAATGTCATTGCTGGAGATTACGATACTTCCTTCTTGATGGAAACCTTCTTACCCAAATATCAAGAAAAAGAATAAAATGACTTCAAGAGTTTAAACCGAAAAGGGGAATCAATGGCTCTATTTAGTAAAAAAGATAAGTATATTCGAATCAATCCCAATCGTTCGGTTAGGGAAAAACCTCAAGCCAAGCCAGAGGTTCCAGATGAATTATTCTCCCAGTGTCCGGGTTGTAAGCATACCATCTATCAGAAGGATCTGGGAAGTGAGCGTATCTGTCCGCACTGTAGCTATACCTTTCGTATTTCTGCCCAAGAACGCTTGGCTTTGACGATTGATATGGGAACCTTCAAGGAATTGTTTACAGGGATTGAAAGCAAGGATCCCTTGCATTTCCCTGGTTATCAAAAGAAACTAGCAACTATGCGTGAAAAAACAGGTCTGGATGAAGCCGTTGTGACAGGAACAGCTCTTATAAAAGGTCAGACTGTGGCTCTTGGTATTATGGATTCCAACTTTATCATGGCATCTATGGGTACGGTTGTAGGTGAAAAAATTACTCGTTTGTTTGAGTATGCGACTGTTGAACAGTTGCCAGTTGTTCTCTTCACAGCCTCTGGTGGAGCCCGTATGCAGGAAGGAATCATGAGTCTCATGCAGATGGCCAAGATTTCTGCAGCAGTTAAACGCCATTCAAATGCAGGTCTCTTTTACCTGACCATTTTGACAGATCCAACGACAGGTGGTGTGACAGCTTCTTTCGCTATGGAAGGCGATATCATTTTAGCTGAACCACAGAGCTTGGTCGGTTTTGCTGGGCGCCGTGTCATTGAAAATACGGTTCGTGAAAGCTTGCCTGAGGGGTTCCAAAAGGCAGAATTCCTATTGGAACATGGTTTTGTGGATGCTATTGTTAAAAGAAGAGACTTGCCAGATACGATTGCTAGCCTAGTCAGATTGCACGGAGGGAGTCCTAGATGAATATTGCAAAAATAGTCAGAGAAGCGCGTGAGCAGAGTCGCTTGACAACCTTGGACTTTGCGACAGGCATTTTTGATGAATTTATCCAATTACACGGTGACCGTTCTTTTCGTGACGATGGTGCAGTTGTTGGTGGTATTGGCTGGCTTGGAAATCAAGCCGTAACAGTGGTTGGTATCCAAAAAGGCAAGAGTTTACAAGATAATCTAAAACGGAATTTTGGTCAACCGCATCCAGAAGGTTACCGTAAGGCCCTACGGTTGATGAAACAGGCTGAAAAATTTGGCCGTCCAGTAGTGACCTTTATCAATACAGCAGGTGCTTATCCTGGTGTCGGAGCGGAAGAACGTGGACAGGGGGAAGCTATTGCTCGCAATCTCATGGAAATGAGTGGCCTGAAAGTTCCGATTATTGCTATCATTATCGGTGAAGGTGGTTCAGGTGGGGCTCTGGCTCTAGCCGTTGCGGACCGTGTTTGGATGCTGGAAAATTCTATCTATGCCATTCTCAGTCCAGAAGGTTTTGCTTCCATTCTATGGAAGGACGGCACTCGTGCCATGGAAGCGGCAGAACTGATGAAAATCACTTCGCATGAACTGTTAGAAATGGACGTGGTGGATAAGGTGATTTCTGAAGCAGGACTTTCTAGTAAGGAACTGATTAAGAGTGTCAAAAAAGAACTCCAAGCTGAGCTAGCTATACTTTTACAAAAACCGTTAGAAGAGTTGTTGGAAGAACGCTATCAACGATTTAGAAAATACTAATACCTCAGAACACATAAAAACTAGAACTGGCAGTCAGTTCTAGTTTTTATGTGCTTCTTATACGCAATGAAAATCAAAGAGCAAACTAGGAAACTAGCCGCAGGTTGCTTAAAACACCGTTTTGAGGTTATGGATAGAACTGACGAAGTCAGTAACACATATACGGTAAGGCGACGTTGACGCGGTTTGAAGAGATTTTCGAAGAGTATTACTCTGTGCAGAGGGGAAAGTCAAAAGGTGCTTGGAAAACCAAACACCTTTTTGATTATTCATTTTCTTCTGTTACAAATTGACTAAGCAGTCCATTGATAAAACGGGCTGATTTTTGATCTGAAAAATTCTTAGCGAGTTCAATAGCTTCATTGACTGCTACCAGCTGAGGTGTATCAAATGAAGTGATTTCAAAGATTCCTAAGCGTAGTAAGTTTTTTTCGACCAAGGTCAAGCGTTCAACTGTCCAGCCTGACTTGAGGTGCTGGTTGATTTGTTTATCCAACTCGTCTTTTTGAGCTTGAACACCAGAAACCAAGTTCAGAAGAAAGGCAGGGATTTGCACATCTGCATCTTCACGGTCATGTGTGTAGGCAAAGTGACAAGCCGTTTCCATATCTGTACCGAATTCAAGGCTCATAAGAGCTTGAAAAGCGCATTTACGAAGTTCGCGTCTAGATTCTAATAATGGACTAGTCATTGAGGAAGTCCTCGTTAAATAGATCTTTCAACTCAGGTTTTGGTGTTTTGTCTGGAACGATTCCTGCAACATGGATGTTGACAGCAGCAAGTTCCACATCAGCCATATCTCGGACAGCATCTTTGACTGCTTTTTGAATAGCAAGAGCAACTTTTGGTACTTTCACACCGTACTCAAGATAGAGATAGATGTCAGCAGTTAGTTCTTCGTTGCTTTCTTTTAAGTAGACGCCACGACCAAGAGAGAGTTTTGATAGGGTATCAGATACGGATTTATTTGAAAATGAATGGACACCATCAACTTTAGCAGTTGCGATGGCAATGATTTTTTCAAGTACACGTGGAGCGATAACGATTTCGCCAAATTGTTCTTCAATTCCCATAGAATGACCTCTTTCTAGAGATTAGGCACGAGAAACGTAAGTTCCTTCTGCAGTGTTGATGATCAATTTTTGTCCAGCTTCGATGAAGTCAGGAACGTTGACAACAAGTCCAGTTTCCATAGTTGCTGGTTTACCAGAACCTGTAACAGTAGCACCTTTGATAGATGGTTGTGTTTCAGCGACTGTCAATTCAACAGTAGTTGGTACAGTTACACCGATCACTTCAGTTCCGTAGAATTGGATTTTCACATCAGAGTTTTCAAGGATGTAAAGCAATTCATTTTCAACGTTTACGACTGGGATTTCGTATTGGTCGTAAGTTTCAGTGTTCATGAAGTAGGCAGTTTCATCCATTTTGTACAAGTATTGAGCTGGAACAGTCTCGATAATAGCTTGTTCGAATTTTTCTTCTGGACGGTAGCTTGTGTCAAATGTAGAACCAGTACGGACATCACGCAATTTCATACGCATGATTGTGTTTCCTTTACCTGGTTTGTGGTGGCTAGCTTCCAAAACGCGGATCAATTTTCCGTCTGCAGTTTCAAATGTCATACCAGCTTTCAATTTGCTTGCTTCAATCATGTTTTTACCTCTTTAATAAATATTATTACTCTTCATTTTACCATAAAAGGAATGAAAAAGAAAGTTAGAGGTAGGATAATGGAGATATTTATATAAATTTATACTTGTACGAAAAAATGATTTAGAATGTTATATTTTTAAAATGAAATTTATAATCAAATACTGTAAAAGTGACTCTGAAATATGATATAATTTATAAGAGTATATTTGTACCAAAGAGTGCATATATATATATATATATAAGGTGGTAAGCTATGTTTAAATTGTCGAGACAACAAAAAGATCATCGATATTTTTGTGGAAATAGATACGAAAAATATTCGATTAAAAAATTAAAAGTTGGTGCTGCGAGTGTCTTAATCGGGGCAGGATTTTTGTTTGGTTACAATGTAGATACGGTAGAAGCAGACTCTGCTACTGAAACGGTGGTAACGAAGGATGCTGATACGGGACTAAACCAAGCTCAAGAAAATACGCAAGCAGGAACTGTCTCTGAGCCAAAATCAGATAGTGAAACAAAATCAGAATTAGCTGAGCAACCAAAATCAAATGCAGGGCTAGAAAAGTCAGTTGAGCCAGTAAAACCTGTAAAAGCAAATGAAAAAGATACAGACCAAGCTTCAACAGTTTCAGAGAATGCTAATACAGAAGTGACTGAGACAAAACCATCTGTCAATCTATCTCTCTTGCAAGCAAAATTAGCAGATTTGGAAGCTCAAATTGAACGCATCCGAGGAAATAAAAAACAAGCATCTCAAATCCAAAATGCCGAAAAACTAGTTGCAGAAGCTAAGCAATATTTAAGTGCCTTGGATGCAACACAGTCAGGAGCTGATAAAAAAGCAAAAGAAGTTAGCTCATTAACTTCTATCTTAAAATCAATCAAGGCTGAGGAAACACCTAAAGAAAACAAAAATCAAGATAGCCGTAATGGTAAAAAGATGGAAGAAGGAACTGGTTTCCGTACTGGGGTGACAGACCAAGCTTTAACAGGGTCAATTCATTTTGATACATCAAAAGGACCAACAGAAAAACAAATTCCAGTTGCAAATAATGGAGATGGTGAGCGTGTCATTAATATGGCGATTACTTATTCAGCATCTTCAACTGAAACAGTTACAGATGGTAAAGTGCGTGTAACTATTCCAAAGGCTTTTATTCATTCTATCAAAAAACCAGTATTTACAAATTCATCTTTTGTTAAAAGTACTGATGATCGTTCTACAGAAACTGATTATGTGTATGATTTGAATTTAAATCCAATGTCAGGTGGATCTGTAGCAGAAAGTTTATTAAAGCTTTATGTAGGAACCTCTAGAACGAATGCACCATCAAAAGATGATTCACTAACAGTGAAGACAGAATTTATAAGTGGTGAGAATGTATTATCTGAAAAAACAGCAACAGCTACTTTTGATTATTTATCAGAAATTATTTATAGAGAAAAAGATACAAGAGAAAAATTGGTGAAAAATTATTTACCACAGGAACAACGTGAATATAAAATCGGTTCAGTTGTTGATGGTAAGTTAGTTCCTGTAAGCAATCCATTTAGAATCCCATTAATTATGACAAATGATCGATTCTTCAATAATGGAGAGGCTGATGAACATAATCAAAATGGTAATGGTCGATTAATAAGTTATGATTATACGATTAGTGGCATTCCAGAATTTTTAGAATTAGATCCTACTTCTCCTAAAAATTCAAAATGGACATTAGAGAATGGAGTCGCTACCTTACATCCTGATCAAAAAGCTGGGATTGGTCAAATGTTATACTATGCTGGACCTGTATTAAGATTAAAAGAGGGTGCCTTAAGCACACCAGAGGAAATTGCAAAGGTTATTGAATCTAATGGAACAAAAGGCTATAGTGCTAAAATTGTTTATAAAGCTGTAGGGCATAGACCAGACGGTTCATCATTTACACAAACACTAGAAAATCCAGATGGTTTTAGAATCTATGCAGGTGATGGTGCGCCTTCAATTGGAATGATGGAAGATCGTATTAACGCAGCTACGAATCAAAGACTATTCTCAAATGCCAATAATGTAGATACTTTTGGAGCAGTTTATAGAGTTCCATTAAATAATTTAAAAACTGATGGAGGAACATTACCAAGTCAATATTTAAGTTATCTTATTCCGAAAGATCAAGAAGGAAATTACTTTACAAAATTCAAAATAACACAGATTTTCACAAATGAATCAGAAAATGGAAGTTCTTGGGTAAGAGGATATCATTCAGGTTATAAAGATGTCCGTAGTCAATTCAAAGAAAACTTTCAATTATATGGTGTAAATGAAAATAATCAAGCCGAATTAATTAAAGATTATACAACTATTGATGAATTATTTAATGAGACTACCATAAATTCAGATAAAAAATATAATCATTTAATTTTAAAAACTCCTGGAATTGTTGATGAAGTACAAGATAAAGGACAAGCAGGTAAAACAATTCTTGGGTTAACATCAGATTTAGACGTAACGGTAGATACTTGGAAAGAAAAAGCAAAAGATACTAGCATTCAACGTTATGAAAATAAAATTTCTCAAGTATTAGCGGCTAGTAATACAATTGAGAGTGCTATAGCTACAGAACGACCAAATACTGGTAGTAGTACCCCAGCTGTTCATACTAAGGAACCAACAACTTTAAGTTTAGGAATGCAACAAATTGGAGACCAAGAGTTAACAAAAGATAACTTAACAAGAGGGAAGAATATACCTATTGCAGTTCAATATACAGCAACAGATTATTTTAAAATAGCAGAATCTGAAAAAAATGGTATTAAAGTTTACGATTTAGATAAGTTAGATTCCAATATTAATAAAACAAGTGTAATGTTACTAGCTGATCCTAAGGTTCCTTTAAAAGATTTTAGATTAACTGCTGATAATCGTTTATTATCAAAATACACCTTATATTTTGGGGGACCAAATGGTAGTGCTGCAAAAGATGCCTATAATCAGATTAAAGAATCTTATGATACTGTTAATCCAACACGTATTATTGAAAATTATAAGGGAACAGGTAAGCGCGCTTATATTTTTGAATCAAAAGATTTAGGTATATCTAGTTATGATTTAAATAGAGATGGATGGATTAAAGGGGGAACATATAATCCAGTAGCACTAACTTTTGAAGTAGAAAATAATGGTCAAATTGAAAGTGGAACATATAATATAGAATCTTATCTTGTGTGGAATAGTAATTCTGAAACTTTATTTGGTAATGATCGTTCTTTAAATGCAAATTATGTAGAAGGACATGAACCTGGGGCAACTATAGCAAAATCAAATATTAATGTAACAATGAATAATGTTATTGAATATTCTACATCATTAACGATCTCGAAACCTGGATCAACTGGAACTAGAGGAATTATCGATGTGAAGAATGGACAAGAAGTTATTCTAACGCCTAGAGTTGAAAACTTAACAGATACACCTCAAAAAATCAAAGAAGCAGTTGTTTTAATTCCTAAGAGTGAAGCTGTAACCTATTTAGAAGGACCTATTGCTGAGAATTCAGATGAGTATGATATAGTTTATACGACATCAACTGCTGCAGACAAAACTACAGGAACTTATGTAACTGCTGATCAAATCACGAATTGGAAAGATGTTACTGCCGTTAAATATGTATTTAAAAATGATTATACAGCAACAAAAGAACATGGCTTTACACATAACTTTAATCTTAGAGTTGATGCTGATAATCCAAACTTTGTTCAAAGTACATCGCAAATTTTCTTAAAGAATGGTCAAAATGTATGGTTAGAATCGAATACTGTTGGATTAAGAACAGAAGATGTACGAGGAAAATTAGAAGTTCGTTATATCAATGCTAGAAAAGACGATATTCTTCCAAAAATTACTGAAAAAGAATTTGCAGGGCAACCATATACTACGACAAAAGAAGATGTTATTCCTCGAGGTACATGGTCAGGGTTACCGTATTTATTTAAAGAAATACAAGCAGACTCAGCTCCAGAAACAGGAACTTATGAAAGACAAGTAACGAAAAAAGTTACGTATATTTATGAGGAAGCAACATTTGAAGAAGAAAGCAAAACGATTACTCGTACAATAAATTATCTTGAAAAGAATAATGAAAGTAATGTAGTTGCTAATCCTGTTGTACAAAATATTACAGTTAAGAGAAAAATTTATACAGGTAAAGAAACCGGACGAGTGGTAAAAGGGCCATGGGAATATAGAACAGATGCTTATCAACCAAATTGGCCAACAACAAATTCACCTAAAGTTGCTAATTTTGAAGCTCCAGATAGAGAAGTTATTGATAGAGTATTAGTTTCTCAAGAATTAGTAAATAATGGGAATGTAGTTGAAAATGTTTATTATGAAAGAATCATGCCTATAGGTGGAGATGTAGTTGCAAAATACGTTATCGAAGGTACAACAACTGAATTAAAAGAAGCAACAGATGTTGCTAAGGGATTAAAAGTTGGGAAAAACTATACTTCAACAGCTCCAGTAGCAGGTGAAGAATTAATAGCTACTGATGGTAAAGTTTATGTATATAAAGGACATAAAGCTACATCAGCTGCAGAAACTGGTACAGTTACAGCAGATAAACAAGAAGTCGTTTATGAGTACGCACCAAAAGTGGGTGGAAACGTTATCGCTAAGTACGTTATCAAAGGAACGACAACAGAACTAAAAGAAAGTACAAATGTCTCAACAGGAGCACAAGTGGGAAGTGAGTATACAGCAACAGCGCCACAAGCAGGAGAAGTACTAAAACAAGGTGAGTTAGAATACGTCCTAGAAGGCAGAAAAGCAGATTCAGCGGCAGAAGCAGGAAAAGTAACAGCGGATA
>CAURES010000044.1:0-13567 GCA_963523725.1 uncultured Streptococcus sp. | reverse complement strand
GCCTTAACAGGCGCATTGATTTTTCTCCCACGAATCTGGGATTTGTTATTTTAAAAAGTAAGAGGAAATTATGACATTTAAATCAGGCTTTGTAGCCATTTTAGGACGTCCCAATGTTGGGAAGTCAACCTTTTTAAATCACGTTATGGGGCAAAAGATTGCCATCATGAGTGACAAGGCGCAGACAACGCGCAACAAAATCATGGGAATTTACACGACTGATAAGGAACAAATCGTCTTTATCGATACCCCAGGGATTCATAAGCCTAAAACGGCTCTTGGAGATTTCATGGTTGAGTCTGCCTACAGTACCCTTCGTGAAGTGGATACCGTTCTTTTCATGGTGCCTGCTGATGAAGCGCGTGGTAAGGGGGACGACATGATTATCGAGCGTCTCAAGGCTGCCAAGGTTCCTGTGATTTTGGTGGTGAACAAGATTGATAAGGTTCATCCAGACCAGCTTTTGTCTCAGATTGATGATTTCCGAAATCAGATGGACTTTAAGGAAATCGTTCCAATCTCAGCCCTTCAAGGGAATAACGTGTCTCGTCTAGTGGATATTTTGAGTGAAAATCTGGACGAAGGATTCCAGTATTTCCCGTCTGATCAAATTACAGACCATCCAGAGCGTTTCTTGGTTTCAGAAATGGTTCGCGAGAAAGTCTTGCACCTAACTCGTGAAGAGATTCCGCATTCTGTCGCAGTAGTAGTGGATTCTATGAAACGAGACGAAGAGACAGACAAGGTTCATATTCGAGCAACTATCATGGTCGAGCGCGATAGTCAGAAAGGGATTATCATCGGTAAAGGTGGTGCTATGCTTAAGAAAATTGGTAGCATGGCCCGTCGTGATATTGAACTCATGCTAGGAGACAAGGTCTTCCTAGAAACCTGGGTCAAGGTTAAGAAAAACTGGCGTGATAAAAAGCTAGATTTGGCTGACTTTGGCTATAATGAAAAAGAATACTAAGTAGAGGTGGGCTCATGCCTGCTTCTTGTTTTTACAGAAGGAGGATTTATGCCTGAATTACCTGAGGTTGAAACCGTTCGTCGTGGCTTAGAAAAATTGATTTTGGGAAAGAAGATTTCGAGTGTAGAAATTCGCTATCCCAAGATGATTAAGACAGATTTGGACGAGTTTCAAAAGGAAGTGCCTGGTCAGATTGTTGAGTCAATGGGACGTCGTGGTAAATATTTGATTTTCTACCTGACAGACAAGGTCTTGATTTCCCATTTGCGGATGGAGGGCAAATATTTTTACTATCCAGACCAAGTTCCTGAACGCAAGCATGCCCATGTTTTCTTTCAGTTTGAAGATGGTGGCACGCTTGTTTATGAGGATGTTCGCAAGTTTGGTACTATGGAACTCTTGGCTCCTGACCTTTTAGACGCTTACTTTATTTCTAAAAAATTAGGTCCTGAACCAAGCGAACAAGACTTTGATGTGCAGGTATTTCAAGCTGCCCTAGCCAAGTCTAAAAAGCCTATCAAATCCCATCTCTTAGACCAGACTTTGGTAGCTGGACTTGGCAATATCTATGTGGATGAGGTTCTCTGGCGAGCTCAGGTTCATCCAGCCAGACCTTCCCAGACTTTGACAGCAGAAGAAGCGACTGCCATTCATGACCAGACTATCGCTGTTTTGGGTCAGGCTGTTGAAAAAGGTGGTTCCACCATTCGGACCTATACCAATGCCTTTGGGGAAGATGGAACCATGCAGGATTTTCATCAGGTCTATGACAAGGCTGGTCAAGAATGTTCACGTTGTGCTACTATCATTGAGAAAATCCAACTAGGTGGACGAGGCACCCATTTTTGTCCTCAGTGCCAAAGGAGGAATTGATGGGAAAAATCATTGGAATCACTGGGGGAATTGCCTCTGGTAAGTCAACCGTGACAAATTTTCTAAGAAAGCAAGGCTTTCAAGTAGTGGATGCCGACGCAGTCGTCCACCAACTACAGAAACCTGGTGGTCGTCTGTTTGAGGCTCTAGTCCAGCACTTTGGGCAAGAAATCATTCTAGAAAATGGAGAACTCAATCGCCCTCTCCTAGCTAGTCTCATCTTTTCAAATCCTGAAGAACGTGAATGGTCGAAGCAAATCCAAGGAGAGATTATCCGTGAGGAACTAGCTACATTAAGAGACCAATTGGCTCAGACAGAATCCATTTTTTTCATGGATATTCCTTTGCTTTTTGAACAAGACTATAGCGCTTGGTTTGATGAGACTTGGTTGGTCTATGTGGACAGGGATATCCAAGTGGAACGTTTAATGAAAAGGGATCAGCTATCCAAGGATGAAGCTGAGTCGCGTCTGGCAGCCCAGTGGCCTTTAGAAAAAAAGAAAGATTTAGCCAGCCATATTCTTGACAACAATGGAAATCAGGACCAGCTTCTCACTCAGGTACGTATCCTGCTTGAGGGAGGTAGCTAAGATGACAGAGATTAACTGGAAGGATAATCTGCGCATTGCCTGGTTTGGTAATTTTCTGACTGGAGCCAGTATTTCTTTGGTTGTGCCTTTTATGCCCATCTTTGTAGAAAATCTAGGTGTAGAGAATGAGCAAGTCGCTTTTTATGCAGGCTTAGCTATTTCTGTCTCTGCGATTTCCGCAGCAATCTTTTCTCCTATCTGGGGTATACTTGCTGATAAGTACGGTCGAAAACCCATGATGATTCGTGCTGGTCTGGCCATGACTATCACTATGGGAGGCTTGGCCTTTGTGCCAAATATCTATTGGTTAATCTTTCTTCGTTTATTAAACGGTGTATTTGCAGGATTTGTTCCTAATGCAACTGCTTTGATAGCCAGTCAGGTTCCCAAGGAAAAATCAGGCTCTGCCTTAGGTACTTTGTCTACTGGTGTAGTTGCAGGTACTCTAACTGGTCCATTTATTGGTGGCTTTATCGCAGAATTATTTGGCATTCGTACAGTTTTCTTACTGGTTGGTAGTTTTCTATTTTTAGCTGCTGTTTTGACTATTTGCTTTATCAAGGAAGATTTTCAACCAGTAGCCAAGGAAAAGGCCATCCCAACAAAGGAATTGTTTACATCAATTAAATATCCCTATCTTTTGGTCAACCTCTTTCTAACCAGTTTTGTTATTCAATTTTCAGCCCAATCAATCGGCCCTATCTTAGCTCTGTATGTACGCGACTTAGGCCAGACAGAGAATCTTCTCTTTGTATCTGGTTTGATTGTATCCAGCATGGGCTTTTCCAGTATGATGAGTGCAGGAGTCATGGGAAAGCTAGGTGACAAGGTGGGCAATCATCGCCTCTTGGTTGTAGCCCAGTTTTATTCAGTCATTATCTATCTCCTCTGTGCCAATGCCTCTAGCCCCCTTCAACTAGGACTCTACCGTTTCCTCTTTGGCTTGGGGACAGGTGCCTTGATTCCTGGAGTTAATGCTCTTCTCAGTAAGATGACCCCAAAATCAGGTATTTCAAGAGTATTTGCCTTCAATCAGGTATTCTTTTATCTGGGAGGTGTTGTTGGTCCCATGGCAGGTTCTGCAGTAGCAGGTCAATTTGGCTACCATGCTGTCTTTTATGCGACAAGTCTTTGTGTTGCCTTTAGTTGTCTCTTTAACCTTCTTCAATTTCGAACATTATTAAAAGTAAAGGAAATCTAGTGCGAGTAAAAATTAATCTCAAATGCTCCTCTTGTGGCAGTATCAATTACCTAACCAGTAAAAATTCAAAAACCCATCCAGACAAGATTGAGGTTTTAAAGTATTGTCCCAAGGAAAGAAAAGTAACCCTACATCTTGAATCTAAGTAGATTTTATGGTAAAATAATAGGGATTTTAAGGAGTTTGATATGTATAACCTATTATTAACCATTTTATTAGTATTATCTGTTGTGATTGTGATTGCGATTTTCATGCAACCAACCAAAAACCAATCCAGCAATGTATTTGATGCCAGCTCAGGTGATTTGTTTGAACGCAGTAAAGCACGCGGCTTTGAAGCTGTAATGCAGCGTTTGACAGGGATTTTAGTCTTTTTCTGGCTAGCCATTGCCTTAGCATTGACGGTATTATCAAGTAGATAAGAAAATAATGGGCAGGACTAGGTCTTTGCCTCTTTTTATTTTTAAAGGATGTTTGAGAAGGTTTTACAGTAAAAGAAAATAAAAAATCTAGAAAGAAAATATGAAAGATAGAATAAAAGAATATTTACAAGACAAGGGAAAGGTAACTGTCAATGACTTGGCTCAGGCTTTGGAAAAAGACGGTTCCAAGGATTTTCGTGAGTTGATTAAAACCTTGTCCTTAATGGAAAGAAAGCACCAGATTCGCTTTGAAGAAGATGGCAGTCTGACCTTGGAAGCCAAGAAAAAACATGAGATTACTCTAAAGGGGATTTTTCACGCCCATAAAAATGGCTTTGGCTTTGTCAGTCTGGAAGGCGAGGAGGACGACCTTTTTGTAGGGAAAAACGATGTCAACTATGCTATTGATGGTGATACCGTTGAAGTCGTCATCAAGAAAGTCGCTGACCGCAACAAGGGAACAGCTGCCGAAGCTAAAATTATTGATATCTTAGAACACAGCCTGACAACAGTTGTCGGCCAAATCGTTCTAAATCAGGAAAAACCTAAGTATGCGGGTTACATCCGTTCAAAGAATCAGAAAATAAGTCAACCGATTTATGTGAAAAAAACAGCCCTAAAACTAGAAGGAACAGAAGTTATCAAGGTCTTTATCGATAAATACCCAAGCAAGAAACATGATTTCTTTGTCGCTAGTGCCCTCGATGTGGTGGGGCACTCAACAGATGTCGGAATTGATGTTCTTGAGGTCTTGGAATCAATGGACATTGTATCCGAGTTTCCAGAAGCTGTTGTCAAGGAAGCAGAAAGTGTGCCTGATGCTCCGTCTCAAAAGGATATCGAAGGTCGTCTGGACTTGAGAGATGAGATTACCTTTACCATTGACGGTGCGGATGCCAAGGACTTGGACGATGCGGTGCATATAAAGGCCTTGAAAAATGGCAATCTGGAGCTTGGAGTTCACATAGCAGACGTTTCCTATTATGTGACAGAAGGTTCTGCCCTTGACAAGGAAGCACTTAACCGTGCAACTTCAGTCTATGTGACAGACCGAGTGGTGCCAATGCTTCCAGAACGACTATCAAATGGCATCTGTTCCCTCAATCCTCAAGTTGACCGTCTGACCCAATCTGCTATTATGGAAATTGATAAACATGGTCGTGTAGTCAATTACACCATCACACAAACGGTTATCAAGACTAGCTTCAGGATGACCTACAGTGATGTCAATGATATCCTAGCTGGAGACAAGGAAAAGAGACAAGAATATCAGAAAATTGTTCCTAGTATCGAACTTATGGCCAAGCTTCATGAAACTCTAGAAAACATGCGTGTGAAACGTGGAGCTCTCAATTTTGATACCAATGAAGCCAAGATTTTAGTGGATAAACAAGGTAAGCCTGTTGATATCGTTCTTCGTCAGCGTGGTGTTGCCGAGCGGATGATCGAGTCCTTTATGCTGATGGCCAATGAAACAGTTGCTGAGCATTTTAGTAAGCTGGATCTACCTTTCATTTATCGTATCCATGAGGAGCCTAAGGCTGAAAAAGTTCAGAAATTTATTGATTATGCTTTGAGCTTTGGCTTGCGCATTTATGGAACTGCCAGTGAGATGAGCCAGGAGGCTCTCCAAGACATCATGCGTGCTGTTGAGGGAGAACCTTATGCGGATGTATTATCCATGATGCTTCTTCGCTCTATGCAGCAGGCTCGCTATTCGGAGCACAATCACGGCCACTATGGACTAGCGGCTGATTATTACACTCACTTTACCAGTCCGATTCGTCGTTATCCAGACCTTCTTGTTCACCGTATGATTCGTGATTACGGCCGTTCTAAGGAAATAGCAGAGCATTTTGAGCAAGTGATTCCAGAGATTGCGACCCAGTCTTCCAACCGTGAACGTCGTGCCATCGAGGCTGAGCGTGAAGTCGAAGCCATGAAAAAGGCTGAGTACATGGAAGAATACGTAGGCGAAGAATACGATGCGGTTGTATCAAGTATTGTCAAATTTGGTCTCTTTGTCGAATTGCCGAACACAGTTGAGGGCTTGATTCACATCACTAATTTACCTGAATTTTATCATTTCAATGAGCGTGATTTGACTCTTCGTGGGGAGAAATCAGGAACAACCTTCCGTGTAGGTCAGCAAATCCGTATCCGAGTTGAAAGAGCCGACAAGATGACTGGTGAAATTGACTTCTCTTACATCCCAAGTGAGTTTGATGTGATTGAAAAAGGCTTGAAACAAGCTGGTCGCAAAGACAGAGGGCGTGGTTCAAATCGTCGTTCAGATAAGAAGGAAGATAAGAGAAAATCAGGACGCTCAAATGATAAGCGCAAGCATTCACAAAAAGACAAGAAGAAAAAAGGCAAGAAACCTTTTTACAAGGAAGTAGCTAAGAAAGGAGCCAAGCATGGCAAAGGGCGAGGGAAAGGTCGTCGCACAAAATAAAAAGGCGCGCCACGACTATACAATCGTAGATACGCTAGAGGCAGGGATGGTCCTGACTGGAACTGAAATCAAGAGTGTACGAGCAACTCGAATCAATCTCAAGGATGGCTTTGCCCAAGTAAAAAATGGAGAAGTCTGGTTGAGCAATGTTCATATCGCTCCTTATGAAGAGGGAAACATCTGGAACCAGGAACCAGAACGCCGTCGCAAACTCCTGCTCCATAAAAAGCAAATCCAAAAGTTGGAACAAGAGACCAAAGGGACAGGTATGACCCTGGTTCCCCTTAAAGTTTATATCAAAGATGGTTATGCCAAGCTTCTTTTAGGACTTGCCAAAGGGAAGCATGACTATGACAAACGGGAGTCTATCAAACGTCGTGAGCAAAACCGTGACATTGCGCGCGTGATGAAAGCTGTTAATCAGCGATAAAAAGAGGAAATGAAAATGGAAAAATTAGTTGCCTATAAACGTATGCCCTTGTGGACTAAAGAAACCATGCCAGAGGCTGTTCAGCAGAAACACAATACCAAGGTTGGGACTTGGGGGAAGATTACTGTCTTGAAGGGAGCTCTCAAGTTTATTGAATTGACAGAAGATGGTGAGGTTCTAGCTGAGCACCTCTTTGAAGCAGGAGCTGACAATCCCATGGCACAACCACAAGCTTGGCACCGAGTGGAGGCTGTAACAGACGATGTGGAATGGTACTTGGAATTTTATTGTAAACCTGAGGATTATTTCCCTAAGAAATACAATACCAATCCTGTTCATTCAGAGGTCCTAGAGGCTATGCAGACAGTAAAACCAGGGAAAGCCTTGGATTTGGGCTGTGGTCAAGGCCGTAACTCTCTCTTTCTAGCCCAGCAAGGTTTTGATGTGACAGCTGTCGATCAAAATGAACTGTCCCTTGAAATCTTGCAAAGCATTGTTGAGCAGGAAGATTTGGATATGCCTGTTGGTCTTTACGATATCAATTCAGCCAGCATTGGTCAAGAGTATGATTTCATCGTCTCGACAGTGGTTTTGATGTTTCTGCAAGCAGACCGAATTCCTGCAATTATCAAAAACATGCAGAAGAAAACCACTGTTGGTGGCTACAATCTTATCGTTTGTGCCATGGATACGGAGGATTATCCTTGCTCAGTGAACTTCCCATTCACCTTTAAAGAAGGGGAATTGGCAGACTATTACAAGGACTGGGAATTAGTTAAGTACAATGAAAATCCGGGTCATCTTCACCGTCGCGATGAGAATGGCAATCGGATTAAACTACGCTTTGCGACCATGCTAGCTAAAAAAATCAAATAAATATGAATAGAGATTAGGAGAATTTCCTGATCTTTTTTCTTTTTTTCGAATAATATAGAAAAGGAGGGAAATCATGTTTGTTGCGAGAGATGCTAGAGGAGAATTGGTAAATGTGTTAGAGGATAAACTTGAGAAGGAAGAATACACCTGCCCAGCTTGTGGAGGTCAGCTCCGTTTGCGTCAAGGACCAAGTGTCCGGCCCCATTTTGCTCACAAATCCCTAAAAGACTGTGATTTTACCTCTGAAAATGAAAGTCCAGAACACTTGGCAAATAAAGAATCCCTTTATCACTGGTTGAAAAAAGAGACAGAGGTTCAATTAGAATACCCGCTTCCAGAACTTAAACAGATTGCAGATCTATTTGTAAATGGTCATCTTGCTCTAGAAGTTCAGTGTAGTCCCTTGCCACAAAAAGTTCTTAAAGAGCGTAGCGAGGGCTATCGTAGTCAGGGTTACCAAGTACTGTGGTTGCTGGGGGAAAAACTTTGGCTCAAGGAGCGGTTGACTCGTCTACAAGAAGGTTTTCTCTATTTCAGTCAAAACATGGGTTTTTATGTTTGGGAATTAGACAAGGAAAAACAGCTTTTAAGACTCAAATACTTGATTCACCAAGATCTCCGTGGTAAACTCCATTATCAGATTAAGGAATTTCCCTATGGTCAAGCTAGTTTATTGGAAATATTACGGTGTCCCTATAAGAAACAAAAAATATCGCATTTTACAGTTTCTCAAGATAAGGACATCTGTCGCTATATCCGGCAACAATTGTATTATCAAACTCCTTTTTGGATGAAAGAACAATCAGAAGCCTATCAAAAGGGAGAAAATCTCCTGACTTATGAGCTAAAAGCATGGTATCCCCAAATTAGACCACTAGTGGGCAAATTTTTCCAGATTGAACAAGACTTGAATAGCTATTATCAGCACTTTTACACCTATTATCAAGAAAATCCTCAAAATGATTGGCAAAAGCTTTATCCACCAGCCTTTTATCAGCAATATTTCTTGAAAAATATGGTAGAATAGAAAGGATGGAGGAATCTAATGGTATTACAAAGAAATGAAATAAATGAAAAAGATACATGGGATCTATCAACGATCTACCCAACTGACCAGGCTTGGGAAGAAGCCTTAAAAGATTTAACAGAACAATTGGAGACAGCAGCCCAGTATGAAGGCCACCTCTTGGATAGCGCGGATAGCCTACTAGAAATTACTGAATTTTCTCTTGAAATGGAACGCCAGATGGAGAAGCTTTACGTTTATGCTCATATGAAGAATGACCAGGACACGCGTGAAGCCAAGTACCAAGAGTATTATGCCAAGGCAATGACTCTCTACAGCCAGCTAGACCAAGCCTTTTCATTCTATGAACCTGAATTTATGGAGATTAGTGAAAAGCAGTATGCTGACTTTTTAGAGGCTCAACCAAAGTTGCGGGTTTATCAACACTATTTTGACAAGCTTTTGCAAGGTAAGGAACACGTTCTTTCACAACGTGAAGAAGAATTATTGGCTGGAGCTG
This sequence comes from uncultured Streptococcus sp., assembly GCA_963523725.1. Lineage (GTDB taxonomy): Bacteria > Bacillota > Bacilli > Lactobacillales > Streptococcaceae > Streptococcus. The sequence continues at coordinate 4,224 of CAURES010000044.1, read as the reverse complement.
GAGAAATCTTTGGTTCGGCAAGTGAAACCTTTGCTATTTTAGATAATGCAGATATCGTCTTTCCATTTGTTAAAGATGAAGATGGTAACGAAGTGCAATTATCACATGGCGTTTATATGCGTTTGATGGAGTCTAAAAATCGTGAAGTTCGCCGAGGTGCTTATCAAGCTCTGTATGCGACTTATGAACAATTCCAACACACCTATGCTAAAACCTTGCAAACCAATGTTAAGGTCCAAAACTATCGTGCCAAAGTTCGCAACTATAAGAGTGCTCGTCATGCAGCTCTCGCAGCAAATTTTGTTCCAGAAAGTGTTTATGACAATTTGGTAGCAGCAGTTCGCAAGCATTTGCCACTCTTGCATCGTTACCTTGAGCTTCGTTCAAAGATTTTGGGGATTTCAGACCTCAAGATGTACGATGTCTACACACCGCTTTCATCTGTTGAATATAGTTTTACCTACCAAGAAGCCTTGAAAAAGGCAGAAGATGCCTTGGCAGTCTTGGGTGAGGATTACTTGAGCCGTGTTAAACGTGCCTTCAGTGAGCGTTGGATTGATGTTTACGAAAATCAAGGCAAGCGTTCAGGGGCTTACTCTGGTGGTTCTTACGATACAAATGCCTTTATGCTTCTTAACTGGCAGGACAATCTAGACAATCTCTTTACTCTTGTTCATGAAACAGGTCACAGTATGCATTCTAGTTATACTCGCGAAACTCAGCCTTATGTTTACGGAGATTATTCTATCTTCTTGGCTGAGATTGCATCAACTACCAATGAAAATATCTTGACGGAGAAATTATTGGAAGAAGTGGAAGATGATGCAACGCGCTTTGCTATTCTCAATAACTTCCTAGATGGTTTCCGTGGAACAGTTTTCCGCCAAACTCAATTTGCTGAGTTTGAACACGCCATTCACCAAGCAGATCAAAATGGTGAAGTCTTGACAAGCGATTTCTTAAATAAACTCTACGCAGACTTGAACCAAGAGTATTATGGTTTGAGTAAGGAAGACAATCCTGAAATCCAATACGAGTGGGCTCGCATTCCACACTTCTACTATAACTACTATGTATACCAATATTCAACAGGCTTTGCAGCAGCCTCAGCCCTGGCTGAAAAGATTGTTCATGGTAGTCAAGAAGACCGTGACCGCTATATCGACTACCTCAAGGCAGGTAAGTCTGACTATCCACTTAATGTCATGAGAAAAGCTGGTGTTGATATGGAGAAGGAAGACTATCTCAACGATGCCTTTGCAGTCTTTGAACGTCGTTTGAATGAGTTTGAAGCCCTTGTTGAAAAATTGGGATTGGCATAAGATGGTTGAATCGTATAGTAAGAATGCCAACCATAACATGCGTCGTCCTGTCGTCAAGGAAGAAATTGTAGACTTGATGCGTCAGCGCCAAAAGCAAGTCACAGGATCTTTGAAAGAATTGGAAGACTTTGCTCGCAAGGAAAATATTCCCATTATTCCCCATGAGACGGTTGCTTATTTCCGTTTTCTCATGGAAACCATACAACCTAAAAATATACTGGAAATTGGGACGGCTATCGGTTTTTCAGCCCTCTTGATGGCGGAACATGCTCCAAAGTCCAAGATTACAACCATTGACCGCAATCCAGAGATGATTGGATTTGCCAAGGAAAATTTCGCCCAGTTTGACAGTCGCAAGCAAATCACACTCCTAGAAGGAGATGCGGTAGATGTCTTATCTACCTTGACAGAGTCCTATGATTTCGTCTTTATGGATTCAGCCAAGTCTAAATACATCGTCTTTCTGCCAGAAATCCTTAAACACTTGGAAGTCGGTGGTGTGGTTGTCTTGGATGATATTTTCCAAGGTGGTGATGTTGCCAAGGACATTATGGAAGTTCGTCGAGGTCAGCGAACTATTTACAGAGGACTTCAAAGACTATTTGATGCAACCTTAGACAATCCAGGACTCACCGCAACATTAGTACCTCTGGGGGACGGCATTCTCATGCTTCGTAAAAATGTAGCAGATGTTCAATTGCCTGACAGCGAATGATTTTCAGAAAAATTTAAGAAAATATAGTAAAATAGATAGGGTAACACTTATCTCAAAGGAGTAGACATGAAGAAAAAACTATTGGCAGGTGCCATTACACTATTATCAGTAGCAACTTTAGCAGCTTGTTCGAAAGGTTCAGAAGGGGCAGACCTTATCAGCATGAAAGGGGATGTCATCACAGAACATCAATTTTATGAGCAAGTGAAAAGCAATCCTTCAGCCCAACAAGTCTTGTTGAATTTGACCATTCAAAAAGTATTTGAGAAACAATACGGTTCAGAAGTAGATGACAAAGAAGTCAATGACACGATTGCAGAAGAAGAAAAACAATATGGTGAGAACTACCAACGTGTCTTGTCACAAGCAGGAATGACTCTTGAAACACGTAAAGCTCAAATTCGTACAAGTAAATTAGTTGAGTTGGCAGTTAAGAAGGCAGCAGAAGCTGAATTGACAGATGATGCTTATAAGAAAGCCTTTGACGAGTACACTCCAGATGTAACGGCTCAAATCATCCGTCTTGATAATGAGGACAAAGCTAAAGAAGTCCTTGAAAAAGCTAAGGCAAGTGGAGCAGACTTCGCTCAATTAGCCAAAGATAACTCAACAGATGAGAAAACCAAAGCGAATGGTGGAGAAATCACCTTTGATTCTGCTTCAACAGAAGTACCAGAACAAGTTAAGAAAGCGGCATTTGCTCTAGATGTAAACGGCGTTTCTGATGTGATCACAGCCGCTGGCACACAAGCTTACAGTAGCCAATATTACATTGTAAAACTCATTAAGAAAACAGAAAAATCATCTAATATTGATGACTACAAAGAAAAATTAAAAACTGTTATCTTGACTCAAAAACAAAATGATTCAACATTTGTTCAAAGCATTATCGGAAAAGAATTGCAAGCAGCTAATATCAAGGTTAAAGATCAAGCCTTCCAAAATATCTTTACGCAATATATCGGTGGTGGAGATTCAAGCTCAAGCAGTTCATCAAAAGAATAAAACAGAAAAGAGCCAAGTGCTCTTTTTCTTATGACAAAAATGGTCTATCTGATGGATAAGAGTTTTTTTCTTTCGGAAAAAATGGTATAATAGCAATCAAAACTAGAAAACAAACGGAATTTGGGAAGCAATTGTGTTGTTCTCATTAGATTGGTGATACTATGAAGATTAGTAAAAGGCACCTATTAAATTATTCTATTCTAGTTCCTTACTTACTTTTATCTATTTTGGGCTTGATTGTGGTTTATTCGACAACCAGTGCTATTTTAATTCAAGAAGGCCAAAGTGCACTGCAATTGGTCCGAAGTCAGGGACTATTTTGGATATTTAGTTTGATACTGATTGCCTTGATATATAAGTTGAGACTGAATTTTTTAAGAAATGAACGTCTTTTATTTATCGTTATGTTTGTTGAGCTGATTCTTTTAGTTTTGGCTCGTTTGATTGGTATTCCTGTCAATGGAGCCTATGGCTGGATTTCTGTAGGACCTTTGACCATTCAGCCAGCCGAATACTTGAAAATTATTATTATTTGGTATTTAGCAAATAAATTTTCCAAACAACAAGAGGATATAGCTATTTATGATTTTCAAGTTTTGACACAGAATCAGTGGCTTCCTCGTGCATTTAATGACTGGCGCTTTGTTCTCTTTGTACTGATTGGGAGCCTTGCTATTTTCCCAGATTTGGGGAATGCTTCTATTTTAGCTTTGGTTGCCTTGATTATGTATACGATTAGTGGTATCGCTTATAGATGGTTTATTGCCTTTTTGGGAATTTTGGTTGGAGTTTCTGCCCTATCCTTATCACTGATTTCTTTTATAGGGGTTGATAAGTTTTCAAAAGTTCCAGTATTTGGTTACGTTGCCAAGCGTTTCAGTGCCTACTTTAATCCCTTTGCTGATTTGGCAGGAGCAGGCCACCAACTCGCAAATTCCTACTTTGCCATGGTAAATGGTGGTTGGTTTGGTCTAGGCTTAGGAAATTCAATTGAAAAACGTGGCTATTTACCAGAGGCCCATACAGATTTTGTATTTTCAATTGTCATCGAAGAATTTGGATTTGTAGGGGCCAGCTTGATTTTAGCACTTGTTTTTTTCCTTATTTTGCGAATTATCCTAGTCGGAATTCGTGCTAAGAATCCCTTTAATTCCATGATGGCGATTGGGGTTGGGGGGATGA
>CAURES010000043.1:0-13740 GCA_963523725.1 uncultured Streptococcus sp. | reverse complement strand
TTTAGCTTTAAGTGCATCGTCAATGGCTTTCTTAGCTGCTGGTTTCTTAACTGCTACTGGATTCACTGCAGTAACTTCATCTACACCTGTTTTCTTAGCCGCATCTACTGCATCTTGAGCTGTTTTAGCTGCTGTTGGTGTAGTTGCTGTATCAGGTTGTTCATTGATTTTCGCTAATTGTGCATCAGCTTTATCTTTTGCTTCATTCTTAGCTGCTGTTTTTTCTTCATCAGTTAAGTCTGGACGAGCATCGATTTCTTTATTTTTAGCTGTTAACGCATCATTAATTGCTTTCTTAGCTGCTTCTTTTGCTACTGGAGTTACATTTGCAACTGCTGTAGTTCCATCTGCTTTAGCTTTATCAACGGCTGCATTTGTAGTTGCATTATCAACTGCTGCTTTTGCTACATCTGCTTGCGCTTTTGCTACTTCTTTAGCTTTAGTTTTCTCTTCTGGAGTTAAATCTGTGCGAGCATCGATTGCTTGGTTTTTAGCTGTTAGCGCATCGTCGATTGCTTGTTTAGCTTCCGCTTTCTTAGCTGCTACTGGATTTACAGCTTTAACATCTGCTACACCTTTATCTTTTGCACCATCTACTGCTGTTTGAGCTTCTGCTGCTTTTTCTGGTGTTTCTGCGATGTCTGGCTGTTTGTTAATAGCGTCTGTTGCTTCGTTTGCTTTATCTTGAGCTTCTTTCTTAGCTGCGTCTTTTTCTTCTTTCGTCAAATCAGTACGAGCGTCGATTGCTTTTTCTTTCTTAGCTAACTCATCAGCGATTGCTTTCTTAGCTGCTTCTTTAGCTACTGGATTTACTTTCTTAAGTTCATCTCCAATTTTTCCTGCTGCAGTATCAACATCCGCATTAGTTTTTGCTGCATCGACAGCTTCCTTAGCTTTATCAGCTGCTGCTTTTGCTGCTTCTTTAGCTTTAGTTTTCTCTTCTGGAGTTAGATCTGGACGAGCATCGATTGCTTTGTTTTTAGCTGCTAACGCATCGTCAATCGCTTTCTTAGCTTCATCTTTCTTAGCAATTACAGGATTATCTGTTTTAATCTTGTCAGTTCCTGCTTTTTCTACTTTATCTAACTCAGGTTTAGTTGTAGCATTAGAGTTAGCAATATCTTGAAGAGCTTTAGCTTTATCTGCATTTACTTGCTCGATTGCTTTATCTTTTTCTTCTTTAGTTGCTTCTGGGTTATTGTTAATAGCCTCAATTTGCTTCTCAGCTGCTTTATTAACCTCATCGATAGCTGGTTGTTTGTCTAGAGTTACAAATTCTGACAATGGTTTTTTATCTGTAGAACCGTCTGTGTATGTTACTACAAGATTTCCTTGGTCATCTTTTGTTACTGAGGCAATCTTAGCCTTAGCATCTGCAGCATCTACAGTTTTACCTTTTTTGTCAGCTAAGTTAGCATCATCATTGTTATTAGAGTACTCAATTTGTAGTTTTTCTTTGATTTTCTCTAATTCTGCTTCTGTTACGTTAGCTGGATCTGTTACAGCAACTTTTTCAGTTGGAGCTGCAATGTCATATTTAGATGTTTGGTTTTTAACGATGAACTCAACATATCCTGGTTTTTGTTGGCGTACTGCATCGTCAGTTGAAGCATCAAAGTTCTGATCCTCTGGTAATGATCTTGCATTATCATTGTCATTAGCAACAACAAAACTTGTCCATTTGTTTGGAGCTGTAAGTGTTGTAACACCTGTCATCTTGATAGTTGCTGTTGTCTTATCGTCAGATACTGTTCCTTCGCCATTTGTAACTACATCGTTATCAATCTTACCTGTTGTAAATCCATAACCTGCAGTGTTATCATTTCCAACACCACCTGGTCCACGTAGGTACAAATCTTTAACTTCTGCATCATCTGAAGCTTTGAATGTTAAGTCAGTATTTTCACCAGTATAAACATAGATTTGTTTCTTATCTGGGTTTGAGTATGGAAGTTCTACTGTTGGTGCTGGGTTTGTACGTGCAAAGTTTGAAATTGGGGCTTCATCTGTCGAATCATCATTATATGTTACGACTACTTTTTTGTTTGCAGTATCAACATTAATACTTTTAACTACTGAAGATTGATTCTCTAAAACTTCTCCTTTTTTAGACGCAAATCTAGCATCTTCACTTGTCTTAGAGTATACAATCTTAATTTGATCTTTGATACTTTGAATCTCTGTATCAGTTAAATTATCAAGATTTGATACAATAATTTTCTTTGTAGAATCTGTTGGCTCTTGGATATGGTATTTGTATGTTTGAGATTTAAGAACAAAGTACATATATCCTGGATCTGAGATAGTTCTAGTATCTCCAGAATTTTTCAATCCTTCTTCATCTTCTACATGTACAAAACGAGTACCAATGTTTACTGTTTGAGCCTCATTTTTTGTATAAGTAGATGCACTCTTCAGTTTATCACTTGGTTTTCCTGAAATAATGATTTTAGCTGGATTAGCTTGAGTTGCATTAGTTAATTCTGCAGTTTCGCTTTCATCACGGTTAATTACTGTTGCACTATATCCCCAGTCAATATCAACTTTATTATCAGCTTCTGTAGACATTGGGAACTTTTGATTTGAACCTTGTTTTACTGTCGCATAACGAATTTTTCCACTTTCATCGTATACAGGAATTTCAATACCTGCATCTTCTTCATTATAAACAAAGATTTTCTTTTCAGATGGAAGAGAATATGGAATTTCAGCTACAGGTTTTTCATTTGTACGTGCAAAGTTTGAAATTGGGGCTTCATCTGTCGAATCATCATTATATGTTACGACTACTTTTTTGTTTGCAGTATCAACATTAATACTTTTAACTACTGAAGATTGATTCTCTAAAACTTCTCCTTTTTTAGACGCAAATCTAGCATCTTCACTTGTCTTAGAGTATACAATCTTAATTTGATCTTTGATACTTTGAATCTCTGTATCAGTTAAATTATCAAGATTTGATACAATAATTTTCTTTGTAGAATCTGTTGGCTCTTGGATATGGTATTTGTATGTTTGAGATTTAAGAACAAAGTACATATATCCTGGATCTGAGATAGTTCTAGTATCTCCAGAATTTTTCAATCCTTCTTCATCTTCTACATGTACAAAACGAGTACCAATGTTTACTGTTTGAGCCTCATTTTTTGTATAAGTAGATGCACTCTTCAGTTTATCACTTGGTTTTCCTGAAATAATGATTTTAGCTGGATTAGCTTGAGTTGCATTAGTTAATTCTGCAGTTTCGCTTTCATCACGGTTAATTACTGTTGCACTATATCCCCAGTCAATATCAACTTTATTATCAGCTTCTGTAGACATTGGGAACTTTTGATTTGAACCTTGTTTTACTGTCGCATAACGAATTTTTCCACTTTCATCGTATACAGGAATTTCAATACCTGCATCTTCTTCATTATAAACAAAGATTTTCTTTTCAGATGGAAGAGAATATGGAATTTCAGCTACAGGTTTTTCGTTTACACGTGCGAAGTCAGTTACTGGTCGTTCAGCTGTTGTTCCATCGTTATAAGTAATAACAACTTTATCTCCTGATTGAGTAACTGTAGCAATCTTACCGTTAAGGTTGTTTCCATCACCTTCTTGTAATTTATCTTTGATTTTATCTAATTCTGGTTGTTGAAGTTGTGCTGGATTAGCTACCGCAACTTTATCAAAGTTTGCTGCTTTATTCGCTAAATCTTCTGTGTATTTTACGTTTTGTGAACGAACTTTGAAGAATACTTGATATGCTGGATCAGATGCACCTTCGTTGTCAATTTCATTATTACTTGCATCTTTAGCACGAACTTTACGTGATACTACTGTTGAACCATTAGTCCATGGATTGCCATTAGGATGACGGTCTTGTAATTTTCCAGTAATGCTAAGTATCGCTGGATGGTCAGCTGTGGCTGTTGCTTCACGATCAATATTAGAGTTGTGTAATCCATACCCTATATCAGTCTCAGTTCCACTACCCATTTTTTGCATCCAACCTTTAACAATCTTACCACTGTTATCTGTAATCTTGATACGTCCAGTGATATTTGTTTCTTCTGTTGGAGTTACCCAAATAGTCTTAGATGCTGCATCATCATAATCGATTGATACTTTTGGTTTTTCTGTATCAGTTTCCGTACGGAAAGCATTGTGTTTGTCTAATGCTTGGCCATTACGAGTATCATTAGAACCTGTGTTTTCGATTGAGTTAGAGTCAGATTTTTTCTCAGTGTTTTCAGCTGACTTACCTACAGTTTCTTTACCTTCAGTTGTATCTACTGCTGGAGTTTCTTTTTTCTCTACAGGCTTGTTTCTTAATTTAGAGTTAGCTGTAGTGACAAGTTTGCTGTAAGCTTTTTTTAGTTCAGCTTGAGTAGTTGCGTTCGCTAATGTAGCTTTTGCAGATTCTAGTTCAGCTTTTAATACTGCAACACTTTCTTCCGTTTTGTTATCGTAAGAACCGTTAGAAAGTTTTGTCTCAATTTCTGAAATGTAGCTTTCAAGTTGGGTCTTGTCCAAAGTTGGAGTTGCTGGCGCAGCAGCTGTGTCTCCAGGTTGGACAGGTTGGATTTGATCCGCTTGAACAGATACAGCTCCATTCCCTAAGAACATGAAAAGAGCAGCGACAGCTACACTAGCCGCCCCAAAACTATATTTACGGATCGAGTAACGAGTGACCTTTTCACGGTGCAGACGTTCAACACGACTCATAGATGGTTTGTTTTCCATTATTTTCTTTTCTCCTTTTGTGAGGTTAATTGATTTGATTTCCACATGACACCCGTATGTAGAAATCTACAATTTACATTTTATCTTATTTTCAATATATATGCAAATGATTTGAATTAAAATTTTCGCAAAAAAAAAAAAGCGTTTTGGGAAAGTAAGGAATTTTCAGATAAATCAGTTTTGTATATTTTCTTGTTTTTGTAAATAAATAATTCACATGTTTTTATAACAAATTTGCTTTTGTTTTAATTCCATCCATAAAGATAGCGCATTCATATAGGATTGGTAGTAAAATAAATAAGTTTGATGGGTGAAACAAACTATTTTTGCACTGCATAAGAAAAAATTATCCGTAAAACATATGAACCAAAAATAAAACATGCTACCTCATTTCGGTAACATGTCATCGTTTTCTACTTACAACAAGGCCTCAAACTCAGCGACTGTCATGCCTAGTTGATGGCTAGCTATCTCGGAAGTCAGAAGACCTTGACGGACTAGATTTGCTAACATCAAGAAACTACCTTCAGCTTTTCCTCGTTCAAGTCCACGCTCTAAACCTTGTTCAATACCTTCTGCACGACCACGTTCTAATCCTTTTTCTTCAGCTTGTTCCAAAGCATAGTCCTGTGCCAACAATGCCTGTTCTTCTCGCATACGTAGTTGACTAAACATTTTCCTGTCCTCCTCGGACCAGCTCTTGTAGTCCAGCAGTTGGTCTGCTTGGCTGATGGCTCGCTCGGGTTGCTGGGTAAAAGGTTTGTTCCCGAAAAACTCCAACCACGGCTTGCGAACCTCGTCTTTGCTGGTTTCTCTGTATTTTATTTGAAAAAAGACAGTAAAAAAGCGCAAAAAATCACTTCCTGTGCTATACTGTAATTGAAATTTTTTTTTAGTTTGGGCGTTAGAACTGTTTCCTCAGTCCTATCGCCTTTTCTTTTTGATAAGTCTGTTTGGTGGAGAGTAGTTTGTAAATGATTCTGAGAATCTTATGAGCACAAGCAATAATCGCCTTCATCTTGCTTCCTCTTTGGGAAATTCGATTGTAAAAAGAAGAAAAAGCTGGATCCTTAGAATGTGCTACAATTAATCCCGACATGGTCAGAGCCTGTTTGATATATCGATTTCCTTGCGTAATGTGTGAGGATTTTTTAATGCCAGCACTCTCATAAGATCCTGGGCATAGTCCAGCCCAGGATGCTAAGTGTGCATCGGATGGAAAGGCTGTAACAGTTGGTCCAATCTCAGCTAGAATAGTGGCAGCACAGTTTTCATTCACACCAGGAATGGTTTGAAGTATCCTATTTTCCTCAGGGAAACTCCTTTTCGATGTAGTGTTGAATCTCATCGGTCAATTTTTCAATGAGTTCCTGATACATCTGATATTCCTCTAAGCTCTGGTCTAAGAGGAAGCGATCTTCTAGTGACAACTTTCCTTCCATCGCTTCAACAAGTTCTTCTGGACTTGCTTTCACTCGCTTTTGGATACAAGGGATAACAGATTCTACATTAATGCTTTCTCCGTTAATAAATAATTTTAAAAGTGATCGCCCTGTCTTAGAAAAAATATCAGAAAGATAACTTGTTAGCTTGATATTAGCCCGTTGTAAGAGATTGTGAATTTCATTTTTGACTTGAGTTTGACGCTGCTTGTAAGAACGCATGCGACGTGTCAGTAAACGAAGCTGTACTACTTCAGGAGCAGGGATATAGGAAGGTTCAATTAGTCCGCAACGGCCGAGTTGAGCAATCCATTCGGCATCTTTCATGTCTGTTTTTCGACCAGGTACATTCTTGATATGTTGAGGATTGGCAAGTACCAAGACGAGATTAGAATCTGAAAAGATATTAAAGAGAGGGAGCCAATATTGCCCAGTACTTTCAAAAAAGACATGTGTGACATGGTTTTCCACCAACCAATCTAAGGCATTGTGAAGAGCTACAGTAGTTGTCCCAAATTTCTTCTGAATTTTCTTTGGCTTATTAGTATCTAGTGGACCATCTAGAATACAACAAACAATGGATTTTTGGTGGACATCCATACCACAACACGTTTCAATCATGACTTCCATTATAAAAACCTCCTGTTAACTATTTGAACAATAGAACAAGAGGCTACTAGTAAGATATTTTCATGCTCAAGGCATATTCGAGTTATCTCATGACTCTTGTTCATCCAGTTTTTTTAACAGGCTAGGAAAAGCCCTATTAGACACCACGGATTTGTATTGTTCATCTTCATTATAAGCTAAACTTCTTTTTCTGTCATGAGTTAGCAGGCTCTGCCTGCTTAGAGTTTTTTTAGTTCTTATTTGTGATGTTCTTTCAATAGTTCTTCAAATTCAGAGACAGTCATACCTAATTGCTCACTTGCAACCTCAGCGGTTAAAAGATGTTGGCGTACTAAATCTAGAAAGGTAAAGATTTTCCCACGCTCTAAGCCTTTTTCCTCCGCTTGTTCCAAGGCATAGTCCTGTGCTAACAAGGCTTGTTCTTCGCGCATACGTAGTTGACTAAACATCTTCCTGTCCTCCTCGGACCAGCTCTTATAGTCTAGCAGTTGGTCTGCCTGGCTGATGGCTCGCTCAGGTTCTTGGGTAAAGGGCTTATTCCCGAAAAACTCCAACCACGGCTTGCGAACCTCATCTTTGCTGGTTTCTCTGTATTTTTTTAATTCCAAGAATGCCATCTTAACCAGATGGTTTTCTTGTCCATTGTTTGTGATGGTTAAGACCTCACCTGTCGTATCCTCTCGCATACTAAAACTGTGAAAGGCTAAATCATCTTGAAAGTAGTTGCTATCCACGATTGCGATAGCGTATACTGGTGCGATATGTTTATAACTCTGGTGAGTATTGCCTTCTTGTTGGCGAACTTTTTCAAGGTTTTGATTGACCTGACTGCAAAGGTAAGCCCACAGGCGATTGATGAAAAAATTCTGATGATGCACCTGAATCTCAATAATTACTTGTGTCCCATTGTCCAACTCCGCCAAAACATCTATACTGGTATAGAAATCCTGCGCCGAGTAAGGTATGGAAGGTAAGACATGAATATTGCTTCCCTCCAAAATGGTCACATTTTTGGCTGGTAATTCCAGCATATCGCGGATAAATTGACAAGTGATTTCTGGATTGCTAAAGATTTTCTTAGCTACCAAGTCATTGGTTGGGCTGATGCCCGGATGTCTTAAAGTCATCCATTTCCTCCTCTTATTATACCACAGTTTTAAATCTAATTTTACTAGATTCGATGGTTCTATCTATTTATTCGAAAAGGAAATGAATTGTGAAGATATTTTATCTCGTTTCAACTAAAATATGAGCTTGATCAATCAGTTGTCCATCAACAGTCAGATTCAGATAGAAATCCAAGGTCTTATCAGCAGCAAAATACAGGGTTGGTAGATGTAAATCTTTTTTGCATTCCCCAGCTTGGAATTGAAGGACTTGAATTTCGTCCTGATAGGCGACACCATGGACACCTGTCCCCGGTTGAATCGAAATCTTAGCCTCTAAAGGAGTATTACTTTCGCTACGTTCAATCCTAAAATGAAGAGTCTCTCCCTTTGTCACAGCTAGACTTTTTTCTGCAAATGCTAGCCCCTGAACAACTTCTGTTTTTGATAAGCTAGGAGTTTTATAGAGTGAAATCTTGGTCAGTACAGGTAAATCCTGTGCCTCTGTAATCATTACGCGCACCTTCTGTGCCTCTACTAGCGAACCTCGCAAGAGACGCTTATGACCAACTGTGAAGCCCGTACCAAATTCTTGCCAGACGCCGTCCACCTCTACTTGCACATGAAAAGCAGCGATTCGTTGCCCCAGCTTCAAATCTTCTCTTAACTCAAGAACATCGAAAGTTTTAGGCGCCCCTAAGTCTAGTTCTAGTTGGATGGGCAAGTCTGCATCGCTTGCCCATGAACTAGTCTCAAGACCGTCTGTCAAATGGCGACAATCAAAGTCTGCGGAAAGTGCTGGACCAGATACCTTAGCTCCCAGAGTCAAATCTTCTTTATAGAGCTCATTGCGATAGGCCGCAAATTCATAGAGGCGTTCAATATCCTTTGCATCAAAGAGCCCATCTTTATTCGGCGGAATATTGAGTAAGAGAGGTGTGCCTCTCCCCACTGAGTGAAAATAGATTTCGACCAACTCCTCAAGTGACTTAGGATCCTGCTCTTCATGGTAGAACCAGCCCGGCCGAATGGAAACATCTGCCTCACCGATTGAGAAAATCGTGCCTGAAGGATCCCCATGCTGAAGATAGCCCAACTCTGCTTCTGTCCCTAATTTTTCAGGATTCACCTTTTGCCACAGGGGATTACCTGCGTACCCTCGTTCATTGCCAATCCAACGGATACTAGTGCCTTCTGTTGAAAAAATCAAGCAATCGCCCTGAAGCTCACGAATGGTTTCAAACCATTTTTCAAATTCATAATTAACCTTTTGAGCGCCCTCTCCTCTGGCACCATCCATCCAGATCTCAGCAAATTTCCCTCCATTGCCATAGGCAGGATTTGATAAGATTTCCTTCAGCTGAGCCAGATAATAGGCATTATAGTCCGCTTCTCGGTCCACATGATAGAGGGGACTATGGGCATCCCACGGTGATAGGTAGACCCCCATATCCATATCAAACTCTGTGGCAGCTTGGGACACCTCAAGGAGCAAGTCTCCCTCTCCATTCCTCCAAGGACTGGCCTTGACCGAATAATCTGTGTGAGCTGTCGGATAGAGGACAAAGCCGTCGTGGTGCTTGATCACCAAAATCAACTTTTTAAAGCCCGTTTCCTTGAGCACGCGAACCCATTCACGCGCATCTAACCTTGTCGGGTTAAATCGCCCAGGATCCTCCTGACCTGTCCCCCATTCCTGGTCATAAAAGGTATTGGGCCCAAAATGGATAAATGCTGCTAGTTCATCCTCTAAATACGCTAGCTGGGCCTGGCTAGGCAAGGGCCCATGCGGTTTTATTTCTCTTACCATACTATTTCCTATCTACACTTTTCTTCACTTTTTTGGCATGTACTTGCAATTCTGTTAACGCTAGAGGGCTTGCCAAGCCTTCAAATCGAAGACGAAGGACATAGGTTTCCACCTTGTCAAATTCAAAACGAAGCTCTTCATCCTTGTCGCTTGAAACTTTTCGGATAGCTGATACAGGGCGCCAATTCTCCTCTTGTTTGAGTAGAGAATCCTTGTCCAAATGATTGGGAGTCCGAGGCAAGGCAGGCTCACTTCCTACATAATAGTCGATATAGGTCGGATCCACCGCCACATAGTCTTGATTTTCAACATAATACAAGGTCAGGTTATCCACAAATCGCGGTTTTAAAATGCCTGCGTCTCCAAAAAGAATGCCGACATTGGCTTGCTCTGACTTGACAATCCAAGTATTGGCTGTCGATTTTTTCCGAGCAATGACCTTGTCATTGAGATATGAGGCTGGATGATTCGGTTCTGAGTGAGAAGCAAAGACCAGAGGCAGATTGGACCCTGTCCATTGATTGGAAATGACTTCCCCATCTACACTTGCATCTGTCACATGAATAGTGACTGTTGCTGGCAACTCACAGCCCGCTACTTGCCCTGTGAGCACACATTCTCCTACCTGAGCATAGACTTGAGGATTGAGTTCATCCCAAGTCACCTTGGCCGTATCTCTTCTGCCATCTGATAAGACTAGCTTGACTCGGTCTGGTAAGTGTGGGACTTCCTTGACAAGCGTCCAAACACTTTCAGGCTCAATAGCGCAAATCCCTTGGACACAAACCAGAGCAGAAGCCTTTATATCCAGCCCCTCTAGCTGACCAGATACCGTAAACTCATGAAATCTTGCCAAATCTTCTTCAGGAATCTCCTCCCAAACAACCTTGACTCGTTTTGCACCCCTGAACTCATAGTCCACCAAAACTGAAGATGGCAGCTGTGGATAAGTTCCCTTATCTGTATACAAGCGAAGTGGTCGTACAGAAACTGCTTGCCCTAGTGAGGTATTTTCTGCCACCTGCAAATGAGTTTGATAGGTTTTCCCTTGATAAATGGCTCGTATAGCCAAGTCGCCTGCAGACAAGCAATGAAGCACTCCCTGCTTGATAATGGCGTGGGCACTACCACTCGTCTCCCAAATCACTTCACTATTCCCCACCTTGTTCACAGGGTTATCCACAGTTTGTGGATAAAGTCCAATAGCTGGGGAAGCCCCTTCTTGTAATCCTGGCTGCTTGTCCACTCGAATCTCAAATAAGCGCTTATTTTTCACTGGTTGGGTAGCCAAAGCCTCTCCCACTAAGAGATTAAAACTTGCTTGCTCTAGCCCTCTAGCACTAGCTTTTACTCTGACTAGACCTGCCTGCTCCAAGCTCTGAACTAAGAGGACACCTCTGCCATGAAAGGCTTTCCTCTTAAAACGACCATTTTTCTGAGCCTTGTAACGTTCACGACTGGCCTGCCTGCCATTATCCACACCCACAATGCGAGCAGGGCCTTCAATTTGAAAATGAAGCTGATTGGAAGCCGTCGGCACCCAATTTCCATCCTTGTCCAATACATCAAAATAGAGATAAAGGAGGTCTTGCCCATCTGGCTCCAGTTTTGTTTTCTCGGCATGTAACCCGATTTTGGCTGGCTTACCTGCAGTCACCACCCTATCTTCTGCCACAAGCTGACCTTGATAATCATAGGCTACAGCATGCAATTCTCCTGGTTGATAAGCCAAACGCCATTCGAGATAAAGTTGTTCAGAACTTGCTCCCTCTTGGTATTTTCTACCATCTGAAGTCCATTTTTCCTGAAAATTCTTTCTGCCTTGGGATTTTCCATTGAGAAATAGCTCTACTGAACCAGCATTTGAATACACTCGAACAGAGATATCCCCATACTTATCCACAACTTGTTGATAACTCTTGTTGATTTCCCAATTCCAGTGGGGTAGGATATGAACCATGGGATGCTGATCTAGGTCCAACCACTGACTTTGATAGAGATAATAGTCATTTTTAGGAATCCCTGCCGTATCCACGATCCCAAAATAGGAACTCTTTACAGGCATGTCATTTTGATTGTGCCAAGGAGTCGGCTCACCGATATAGTCCACTCCTGTCCAGATAAACTGACCTGCATAGTCTAGCCGATTTCTATCTGCTATCCAAGAAGTTGTCGCCGTCTTCCCCCAAGGAACTCGATCATTTCCATAGTCTGACTGTTCAAAATTCCGCACGCGGCGATTATCCCCAACCCATTCCTTATCTGGGCGAAAATAGCTATCACGCGTCCGTGTAGCCGATGAAGTTTCAGACCCGTAAAGTCGCCACTTGGGATGTCTTTTGCGAATCCCATCAATATTGTCTTCCGAGTAATTCAAACCCACCACATCCAGCAAATTGGCTATCTTTTCATGACCTCCAGAACCATCGCCAAAGCGGAATTGATCCATTCCCATGGTCACAAAACGGCTATCATCAACCTCCTTGACCCTTTCTAGCAAGCGTTTGATAGTCTTCAATGAATGAGCATCGCCATTTGCTTCACTGACTTCATTTCCCAAGGACCACATAAAAATCGCTGGATTGTTCTTACCACGCTCGATCATAGTGCGCAAATCGTAATCTGACCAGAAATCGCCTGCTTTTGCTTCTGGATGAGTCGCTTCTTCCTCAAAAAAGCGACCATAATCATATTCTTTCTTGCCTCCATACCAGGTATCAAAGGCTTCTTCTTGGATGAGTAGCCCCATTTTGGCAGCCACATCCAGCAAAATACTACTGGCTGGATTGTGGGTAATTCGGATAGCATTGACGCCCATTTCCTTCATTTGGCGCAAGCGTCTTTTGGCAGCTGACCGGTTTTCCACAGCTCCCAGCGCTCCGTAGTCATGGTGCAAACAAACCCCATGAATCTTCAACCAGCGACCATTTAGAAAGAAGCCCTTATACGCTTGCCAATCCATATAACGGTAACCAAAAGTCTCCTCTTCTTCATCAACCAAAATGCCATTTTTGTAAAGGCGTGTCTTCAATTGGTAAAGGTGAGGGGATTCAATATCCCAAAGCAAAGGTTGGAAAATTGATATGGCTTGTTGGAAAGAATATTTGTCCCCAGACTCAATCACTACAGAGTCTGTTTCTTGCCAGTCTGAAACCTGTTGTCCATCATACCAGATACCCTGTTCCAAATACACTGACACAGACTGAGGTCCATCATTTGAAACCTTACTTGTAAGCTGAGTTTCCACCCATCCATCTCTTTGTTCCTTGAGCTTGGGACTTTCTATCTTAATCCCATATAAATCCAGATGAACTGCATCTGTAATCAATAATTTTACTTCTCGGTAGATACCACTACCCGAATACCAACGACTGCTAGGTTGCTGATTTTCCACAAAAACCGCAAGCTGGTTGGCCGTCCCATCATTTCTTAGATAAGGCGTGATATCATAAGAAAAAGGCGTATAGCCATTGGGATAATAACCCAGCACTTGCCCGTTGATATAGACTTGGGCATTCATGTAAACCCCGTCAAACAACAAACGCACCGATACAAGACTGGCATCTTCTTCCAAGTAAAACTGCGTCCGGTACCAAGCTTGACCACCATTTAACTGACCACCCTCATTTTGCGCTGGCGAATACTGGTCAAAATCATTGTAAATACTCCAGTCATGCGGCACTTGAATGGCCTGACAATTTTCCCTCTGAAAATCCGGTGCCAAGGCATCTTCTTTCCCTACCTCTTGACTAAAAAACCAGTGATTTCGTAAAACTTCTTCTCTTCTCATACAAACATTCCTCTTTAAACGAATCGATATACTTGACTATAGCACAAAACAAAAGCGCTTTCAAGACTTCCTCCATCACTCCCTAAATACTCAGAAAAGATTCTATAATTTGTGGAGGAGGATTTTAATCCTCAAAGCTACAAGGGTAAAACAAAAAGAGCCTGTTGCCAAGCTCTTTAGTCTATTATTTCTTCTCAGCGCGAAGGGCTGACAAGATTTGTGTACGGATAT